>NZ_KV836139.1:0-682 GCF_001838255.1 Corynebacterium sp. HMSC073B01
CCCTTGGGACCTACTCCAGCCCCAGGATGCGACGAGCCGACATCGAGGTGCCAAACCATCCCGTCGATATGGACTCTTGGGGAAGATCAGCCTGTTATCCCCGGGGTACCTTTTATCCGTTGAGCGACACCGCTTCCACAAGCCGGTGCCGGATCACTAGTCCCTAGTTTCCTACCTGCTCGACCTGTCAGTCTCACAGTCAAGCTCCCTTGTGCACTTACACTCAACACCTGATTGCCAACCAGGCTGAGGGAACCTTTGGGCGCCTCCGTTACTCTTTGGGAGGCAACCGCCCCAGTTAAACTACCCACCAGGCACTGTCCCTAACCCGGATCACGGGCCGAGGTTGAGATGTCCAATACAATCAGAGTGGTATTTCAACAACGACTCCACCCCAACTGGCGTTGAGGCATCACAGTCTCCCACCTATCCTACACAAACCGAACCGAACACCAATACCAAGCTATAGTGAAGGTCCCGGGGTCTTTTCGTCCTGCCGCGCGTAACGAGCATCTTTACTCGTACTGCAATTTCGCCGGGTCTGTGGTTGAGACAGCAGGGAAGTCGTTACGCCATTCGTGCAGGTCGGAACTTACCCGACAAGGAATTTCGCTACCTTAGGATGGTTATAGTTACCACCGCCGTTTACTGGGGCTTAAATTCTCCGCTTCGACCGCAAAGG
>NZ_KV836140.1:0-35486 GCF_001838255.1 Corynebacterium sp. HMSC073B01
GTGGCATGCGGACACACTTTTCTTTACTTAACCCACCAGTTTCATTGAGTCCTACCGCTCCCCTGGGTTAAGCAGGAAAAATGTTGTCCGGCAGGCGTCTCGGCTGGCAGGTTTCCCAATTCGGCGAGCTCTGCTGAGCAGCTCGCTCGTCTAAAGGCTATGGATGGTCAACCCAGAACCGCTCCACAAATCTCGGTTTGCCTGGACGCCAAGCCCATCAATTGATACTCCAGCTGAATAGAAATGACCGCCCCAGGGATAAGTGCCTGGGGCGGTCATTTCTATCGAAACTGTGAACCGAGCTCGATATTAAGCTGCGTCGCGAGCGCCAAGCTCCCGGTCGATACGCAGCAGGCCAGCACCGTTGTCGCCAACAATCTCCAGGCGACCGATGATGCCACGCACGGTGTCCTCTTCCTCAATCTGCTCAACCACGAAGCTGTCCAGCAGCGGGCGGGAGTCGAGATCACCCTCGCTATCAGCAAGCTTGCGGAGGTTACGGATAGATGCCGAAACCTTCTCTTCATGCTCGAGAGCAATGCGGAATGCATCGATTGCGGAAGTGACCTTCACCTCCGGTGCGTCGACAGCACCAATCTGCGGGTGGTTGTCGCGAGCATCGAGGTGTGCGATGAACTGGTTCGCGTGATCAACTTCCTCATCCGCCTGTGCACGCATCCACTCTGCCATGCCGGAGAAATCCAGCAGGTCCAGTTCGATTGCCAGCTGGCGGTAGACGTGGGAAGCGGTGAGCTCCATAGTGATCTGGTCGTTGAATGCCTTCTCAAGAGTATCTGTTAGTCGCATGCCCCTACTATAAGTCCAATCCTTATAAATGACAACGATTATAATACTTCCCTTATAAGCCAGGCCTTGCCTATTCTGCAATCGTCGGCTTAACCTCGGCGGTATGGCTACACTCACCTCCGTAAGCCCATCGACCGACGAAATTCTGCAGTTTCTTTCTCGACCTGCGCAAACGACACATGATACAGCGGCGGTGTCTCACAACACCTCCACCGTCACGGCCATCGCCGTCACCAGCTTGGACGGACGCGGCGCCGTCGAAGGCACCTCTGGCCAGCTTGGCAACGACACCGATGCCACGGTTTTCAACACGCTTCGCGCGCTTGCCGACGTCGTTTTCGTTGGTACAGGCACCATTGCGTCCGAGGGGTACGGGCCAGTTGAGATACCGGAGTACCTAGAGGCCGTTCGACAGAAGCTAGGTCGCTCCGAGCACGTGGCGATGTCCACACTTTCGCGCTCGTTGGATTTAGATATAAAATCTGACTTTTTCGCGAATGCAGAAGTCAATCCTCCGATAATCTTCACCCCGACTAAAGATGCTTTTAATGATGAAGAGGCAAGAGCCGCTCACAAGAACAAAGCTAAAAAGATGGAGTCGGCCGGGGCTCGCGTCGTTAAGTTCCCTAACCCCTCGGTAAAAGCGGCGTTAACGTGGCTGGCTGAACATGGGTATCGGGACATTGTCGTAGAGGGTGGATCGACGATGTATCGAGAAGCATTCAAAAAGGGGTGCGTCGACGAACTGTTCCTGACATTGTCGCCGATGTGGGTGGGTAACGGCCCCCTGACTTTCGGCGAGAACGACCCTGATGAGGACTCGAACTCGACGAACCCGCAGGCTTTTGAAGTGCGGGATATCCTACGTTCCGACTCACACATCTTCCTACGCTATTCCCGCAGCTTCACCCAGTAGGGTGGAGTATTGTGAGTAAACCAAAAATCGACGTGAGCGCAAGCGCAACGGCATTAACGCAAACGTCCAAGGACACGCCAGAGACAAATTCGGTGGCTCCACGCCCTCTGTCTCGGCACGTGTCGCGAGGACTCAGCGCTTTCTTGTGGCCTATCGCAGCTGTGGTGATTTTTCACCGCACCTGGGTTTTGCCGAAAGACGTTTCTGGCACAGATGACTTTACGACCGTCTGGTCGGCAATTAATCGATTCGTATCGCAGGTACCCGTTTATTCGGAAGACTACGTAACAGCCGATCCGCACTATCTGTATTCCCCAGGCGCTACCCTACTTTTAGCCCCGATTGATTTGTTCGGCTCGCTTGAATCGGGCCGAATCTGGTTTGCGGTGTTTCAGTCAGCTGCAATCATTGCGGCAATTGTATTGCTGCTGAGGTGGCTTGGTATTGCGCGCTCTGGCCCCATCATTCCAGCGTCGATAGCACTGCTCTACCTCACGGAACCCGTTACCAACACCCTTGATTTTACGAACGTCAACGGTTCACTCTTCCTTGCATTAGTGCTGTTTTTTATTGCTCTGACCGAGCGGCGCAATATCCTGGCCGGCCTGATCATCGGTATCGCAATCACCATTAAACCTGTTTTCTTGCCAATGCTGTTCCTACCGTTCATGCGCAGGCAGTTCTCTACGGTACTGACCAGTATCGGAGTGGTAATTGCAGCCAATGTCATTGCGTGGCCGCTCATGGTCCAACCACGTGACTACCTAGATATCACCGTCCCCTACCTGGGAGTTGTCCGTGACTTTGCAAATGCTTCACTGACTGGACAGCTTGTTTGGCTAGGTGCCCATCCGACCCTGATTTTGCTGTGGCAGATCTTTTTCGGCATTTTCGTCTTGGTATCCGTCGTGCTCCTTCTTCGCTGGCTCGAAAGGGATGAGAAATTCTGGATTGCTACGACTTCCGGAGTTCTCTTCACCGGCGCGTTCTTCCTTTCCAGCCTGGGCCAGCAGTACTACTCGATGACGCTCTTGCCAATGGTTCTCACCGTGCTTCGCCCATTGGTTTTGGCTCGCGACAATGAAGGAAATATTGGTTCGACAGTCATGTTGAATTGGGGCGCAGGACTCGGAGTCGTACTCTGTTTCTTCTACGCCAATTGGTGGATTGATGAAGATGACCTCTTTTTCCCGTGGTTCACGGTTGCAATCGGCGGTATTGGATGGGCCGTTCTTATTCTCTCCATCACGGCAGCACTCATTCGAATGACGATTGTGGATGCCGTCAATGGGCGTAGCTTTGCATCCGGCTTCAGCTGGCTGAGCGACTGGAAGATAGCAGGCAGGAAGTCTAATCAGGAATCTGATCTCAAGTCTGAGGAGGCTATTCAGAATGGTTGATTCGCATAGCGAAGACTGGAATCTGAGCGAAGAAGAATGGCGCGAACGCCTCAGTGCCGCGGAGTACCAGGTTTTGCGTCAGGCAGGTACTGAACGCGCCTTCACCGGTGAGTACACCGATACCAAGACTCAAGGTGTCTACCGCTGCCGGGCCTGTGGTTACGAGCTGTTTCGGTCGAACGAGAAGTTCGACTCTCACTGCGGTTGGCCATCCTTCTTCTCTCCACTAGCTGGAGACCGGATTATTGAGCGCCGAGACACCAGCCTCGGTATGGTCCGTACCGAAGTGCTGTGCAGTCGTTGCAAGTCTCACCTCGGCCACGTCTTTGAGGGTGAGGGATACAATACTCCGACCGACCTGCGTTATTGCATCAATTCAATTTCACTCACGCTGGAACCGGACAAGACGGCTGAATAACTAGATAGAGAAGCAGCGCCGCTGGTCAAAATCCCGTCAGTTAGCGGGGCTTGACCAGCGGCGCTGCTGATTCTCTCGTTGATTGCGTGAGCTACGGCAGAACGTTGATGATCTCTGCGATGTCATCGACGCGACGGCCCGTGTGGAACGGAATCTCTTCGCGGACGTGCAGACGAGCCTCGGTGTAACGCATCTTCCACATCAAGTCCACAATGCGGTCGAGTTCCGGCCCCTCGAATGCAAGGATCCACTCGTAGTCACCGAGTGCGAACGCCGGGACAGTATTGGCGCGCACATCCGGGTAGTCACGACCGGCCATACCGTGTTCAGCAAGGATACGTCGACGCTCGGTCGGCTCCAGCAGGTACCAGTCGTAGGAACGGACGAACGGGTAAACTGCAATCCATCGTCCCGGCTCTTCACCCATGATGAACGACGGCAGGTGCGACTTGTTGAACTCAGCTGGACGGTGCAGCGCAGCGTTCGACCAGTGCGGAGTGGATGCCTGGCCCAGCGGAGTCTCGCGCAGGAAGGCGTTGTAGAACGCCTGCAGGTCTTCTAGCTTCTCTGCGTGGATCCAGAACATGAAGTCAGCTTCAGCACGCATGGCCGAAACGTCGTAGAAACCACGGATGATCAGATCGGTGTCTTCGTAACGAGCCAGGAATTCCTTGGTCTTAGCCACTGCCTCTTCGCGGTTATCACCGAGTGCACCTGGGGTCACCTTGAAGGCAGACCACATGGTGTAGCGGATGGTGTCGTTGAGCTTCTTGAAATCGAGCTTGGTCATTAGTTGTCTCCTAGTTCGGTTGAAAGGTTTGTTTAAAAACGATGGGTCAGCGCCAGTTGCGTACTCAGCACCAATCTCGCAGCTTTATCCCAGCTCCGCAGCGATCTTGCTGGCCGCAGCCTTGGCGTTGGAAATACATTCCGGAATGCCCGGGCCACTGAGCCACGCCCCTGTTGCTGCAAGCTTAGGCACCTCGGCCAAATCCTGGCGAGCAAAATCCATCAGGCCTCCATGCCCCATATCGAAGCGTGGAATCCCCGCCCACCAACGCTGGACGAAAACCGCTGTCGGTTCGGCATCAAAGCCAGTCGCCTTAGCCAAATCTGCTTTTGCCCTGGCGATGAGGTCCTCGTCGCTACGATGCACGTGCGAGTCATCATCAAAACGGCCGAAGCTTGCCCTCACAACGGCACCGTAGCGCTCACCAATATGTGGCCACTTCCGGGACGACACTGTAAAAGCTTTCGCGGACAGGTCAGCACCAATCTCGCACAACACGCCGTTGATCTCCGGCAGTCCTTCCGACGAGTCGAAACACATACCGACCACCGCCGAGTTCGACGTGTCTACCCCACCAATGAGCTCGGCCGCCTCTGGCGCAAGATTGCTCAACAGCTCCGATGTGGTTGCAGAAGGTGCCGTCACGACAACACCGTCGACGTCGATAGTGCTAATGCTCGTGCCGCTTTCCGACGGCAGTTCCACTGTCACCTCAAAGCCGTTGTCATGCTGGCGCAGACCAGTAGCCTTCGTCGACAAGAGGAGTTCGGCTCCCGATTCGTCGACAAGCGTGTTGTAGAGAACCTCGAAGCCATCGCGGAACGTTTGGAAGACCACCGGTCGCTTCGTCTTCGTCGAATCTGTCGCAGCCTCACTACTCAGACGCGCCTGCTGCGCCTCCTTACGTGCTTCCAGAACGCGCTGGACAGCGCCGGTGAGGCTGACATGGTCACCGACACTAGCCATTTCATCAAGCGCTGCCGCCAGCTGTGGGATGGTCGCACGCAGACCCAGATCGTATGCGGTGGTTGAGTAGACGCCCCCGAGCAGCGGGGAGACGATGCGGTCAACGACTTCCTCACCGAGCCGCGCCGCGACCAGCTGGCCGACATTCATGTCGTCACCCAGTACCCAGTGCAAGGCTGGAGTGAGCTCGGGGTTCGACTCGGCATCAATCTTGGCGAGGGTGGCCTCGCTGAGGAGGTAGCCCAACCCTTCTGAACTTCCTGGAATACCGGTGACCGTGTTACGCGGAAGGTCCTTGAGTTCACCGCCAATGTAGAGCTTGGAAGGCAGCCCCGAAGGGGCGACTAGCTGATCTGCCAACCCGAGTTCCTTGAAAAAATCGGTGGCATCGTGACGGAACGCCAGGTACGCCTCAGCGCCCGCCTCAAGAGGGCCGTTAGCTCCTGGTCGAGTCTTCAGCTTGCCGCCGACCTGTGCACTGGACTCGATGACAATTATTCTTGCGGCGGGTCCGAGCTTTTTACGCAACTCATACGCTGCGCT
Organism: Corynebacterium sp. HMSC073B01; assembly: GCF_001838255.1. Classification (NCBI taxonomy): domain Bacteria; kingdom Bacillati; phylum Actinomycetota; class Actinomycetes; order Mycobacteriales; family Corynebacteriaceae; genus Corynebacterium; species Corynebacterium sp. HMSC073B01. The sequence continues at coordinate 5,841 of NZ_KV836140.1, forward strand.
CAGGCCGGAGATACCGCCACCTATGACGGCAATGGTAGAAGGTTGTGCAACCACGGTATTTCGTACGCTTTCTCTATGCCCGCGCCTCGAGCGGGCACGGTCGATAAGACTTGTAGGAAATTAGCTAGTGCGTGTTTTACACGCCTGTTGCGTCGGCTTTTACGTTGCGTGAATGATCTCAACGGCGCGCGTAATCGCGTCGGCATCGGTATTCGGTAGCACCCCGTGACCCAAGTTGAAGATATGTCCACGGGCGTCACCACGCTTAATTGCACGGTCCGCCTCAGAGCAGATGCGCTGAATCTCTTGGGTCATTGCATCTTCACCGGCAAAGAGAATCGCCGGGTCAAGGTTGCCCTGCAATGCAAGGCTGTTTTCCGCCGGGTCTGCGCCTCGGTGAACGTCGGAAAGCGTGGCACGAATGCGGTTGGCAGCAACGTCCAGTGGCACGCGCCAGTCGACGCCCATGACTTCTGGGCCGGCTTCAGCCATCGCACCGAGAAGCTCGCCGGTGCCCACACCGAAGTGGATGCGCGGAATGCCGGCGTCGGCGACAGCCTGGAAGATTTCCTTCGAGTACGGCAACACAAAGCGGCGGTAATCACGCTCGGTGAGATAGCCAGCCCAGGAGTCGAAGAGCTGAATAGCGTCCACACCAGCGCCAATCTGCGCGCGCAGGAAAGCAATCACCATCGGAGTGATTTTCTGCATCAGGTGATCCCACAATTCAGGGTCCGAGTGCATCAGCGCCTTAGTGCGCTCGTGATTGCGGGATGGACCGCCTTCAATCAGGTACGACGCCAAGGTGAACGGTGCACCGGCGAAACCAATGAGTGCCTGGGTATCATTCAGCTCTTGCAGAATGAGGCCGATACCCTCGGCCACCGGAGCGAGTTGCTCTTCCGTGACTTCCGGTAGAGCCTTGATGTCTGCTTCCGAGCGCACCGGAGTATCCATTACTGGACCGCGGCCAGGAACAATATCCAGGTTGACACCCGCAGCCTTCAGCGGCACGACGATATCGGAAAAAAGAATCGCAGCATCAACGTCGTGCCTACGTACCGGCTGCATAGTAATCTCAGCGAGCAGTTCCGGGCGGAAGCAAGAGTCCAACATACCGATGTCCTTGCGCACCTCACGGTACTCAGGCAGTGAACGACCAGCTTGCCGCATAAACCACACCGGGCGGCGCGACGGAGTTCGACCGTAAGCTGCATCAAGAATCGGGGCATCAGTCAAAGTGCGACGATTGTTCATACGGACAATCATGCCCCACTTACCTTAGAAATTGATGTGTGGGGTACTAAAAACAGGGAAATCGCTCGCCCTACGGTGCGTTTTCAACGAACCGCTTGGTCGCTTCCCTCTCTTTTCGGCGCGCCTCCCACTAACGCAAGCGTCATATGGCTAAGTTCAGGCGCGTGAATGGAACCGATTCAATGCCACAGAACTTCCGCGCCGCGGTCCAGTCAATGCACTCTGCTGAACTGCGACCTGAGATTGCTCTGGGCACCGTTCGGCCACCGCAGAAGCTGGCACCGTTTAGCCACGCTGTCTCGCTTGAGGTCACGCAGCCCGAAGCTGATATCGTCCCCGAGTCCTCGGACGACGATGCCTTTGGTCGTTTAATTTTGCTCCATGACCCCCGCAGTGAGGAAACCTGGGACGGTGACATGCGCTTGGTTGCATACATCCAGGCGGATATGGACGCCTCCCTCGCGGAAGATCCGCTGCTTCCCCAGGTTGCCTGGCAATGGCTCACCGAGGCTCTGGCTGAGAACAACGCCGAACTGTCGAACTTGGGTGGCACGGTGACTACTACGAACTCTGTCCGCTATGGCGAGATCGGCGGCAAGCCACAGGCCTTTCAATTAGAAATGCGCGCATCGTGGACTGCTCGTGGCACCGACCTGCGCACCCACGTTGAATCCTTCGCTCAGGTACTAGCGAACGTCGCTGGTCTGCCACCCGTCGGCGTTTCCCTGCTGGGCTGATACCGGCGACTGCTGATACCGACGACCGAAGAGGCGTGCGATGAGCTCCGACGTGGAAACTAGTCCCGACGTAGAAGTAAGACTTGCCCCAGCCGAGGGAACTCCACGCGTGCTTTCTGCCATCGACGACATTATTGACGCCGGTGAGCAGCTGGCCAAAGGACACGGTTGGCTCGCAGTCGATACTGAACGAGCTTCGGCATATCGCTACGACGACCGCGCCTTCTTGCTTCAATTTCGCCGCCGTGGAGCGGGCACCTTTCTCATCGATCCCGAAGATGGTCGCAAGGCGATGGCCGTTTTCGGTTCCTCAGTCAACGACCTGACCTGGATTATTCACGCCGCTCATTCTGACCTTCCCTGCCTCGCAGCTCTGGGTCTCTACCCCACCAAAGTCATTGACACTGAGCTGGCCGGCCGCCTTCTCGGCCTGGAGCGAGTCAACTTAGCAGCTCTGACAGAGCGACTCCTCGGAGTTGGACTTGCCAAGGGGCACGGTCGAGAGGATTGGTCTACTCGTCCACTGCCAGCAGATTGGCTGGACTACGCAGCCTTGGATGTCGAGCTGCTCATCGAACTCGCCGAGGTTCTTTGTCAGGCGCTGACTGAGCTCGACCGTTTGGAATGGCTGGAACAGGAATGCGAACGCGAACTCGCTCTAAACCGTAAATACCTCGATGGTCTGCACGTCGGACACTCGTGGCAGGGGCTCAAAGGGATTGGGAAGCTGCGCACTCCCGAACAACTTCACGTCGCCCGTGCACTGTGGACTGAGCGTGACGAAATCGCGCAGCGCCGTGATGTCTCCCCAACACACGTCATGGGTCACAGCGTTCTACGTACAATCGCAGAACAACTCCCCGGTACGCAGCGTGAACTGACTGCAATCCGTGGATTTCCACGTCGCCGTCGCGGTGCTGCGGACGCTTGGTTGAAGGTCGTTAATGAAGCCCGTCAGGAACCCAGGTCGTCATGGCCGAAGCCCCAGAAGCAGGCTCCCAACCAGATGCCCCACTTTCGGCGTTGGGCTGAACATGCCCCACAAGCCGCCGAGATTTTCGAAACCACGCGAGACTGCATCGACAACGTCTGTGCCCAAATACATCTGCGCAAAGATACACTCATCACTTCCGCGCAGACACGTGAACTGGTGTGGTGGATTCACAGCCGCGCAGTCGGCTCATTCGTTTTCCGCCACCACGACAACTACGCTGGCGGCCTGCCAGCCGTTACCGAAATCTCCGCTCACCTCAGCGAACAGGGTTTCCGCCCATGGCAGGCACATTTGCTTGCCGACGTGATCGGCGCCAACGTTCTTGCGCCCATGCGGCAGCCACTCTAACTACAGCTGCTCCAGCACCGCGATGGTTTCAAAGTGATGCGTTAGACCAAATGCGTCCACGACCTCGAGGTGTTTGAACGCGTAGCCGTAGTCAGCCCAGTACCGGGCATCGCGGGCAAAAGTCGCCGGATCGCAACCGAAATGTACGACCGTGCGTGGCTTGGCTTCTGCAATAGCGGCAATGGCATCCTTACCAGCACCGGAGCGCGGAGGGTCGAGAACGACGATATCCGGGTTTGGTGTTTCCGCATTAGCAACTTCGCGGCGCACTACCTTGGTGACATCCCCGGTTACGTACCGGACTGGTGCCGCAGGCGACGCATTTCCACTGTGGTCAGCTGCAGTGAAAGCCTTGCGCCCCGCCGTCGCGGCCGCGGCAAAACCCTCGACAGAGAGAATTGAACCCTCTGCGTCAACTAGCTTGCGCAGTGCCGCCGACAGAACGCCTGCGCCACCGTAAAGATCCCAACCGCAGGAGAAAGACTGACCAACCAACAGGTCGATGATGCGCGATCCATAGAACTCAGGGGCATGGCAATGGGCTTGCCAAAAACCGGTCGTCGGCACATCGAAAGTAATTCCGTGAACGGTGTGCTGTGTAGTTGGCTCGCCTTCAATCAACGTTTGCTTGCGGTTCCTGCCGCTGCCGGAAACGTACACAGCACTTCGGTTACCCTCCGTGTCCATGGCCACATGGAGTTCTCCTGGCTTCGGCTTCTTGCTCCCTCGACCGCGAGCAGGCTTAGCAACAGGGATGGTTCCGGCCGTCGAAAAGCCAGCGATGAGATTGGGAACTGTTTGGACGCACTCGGAGCCGATGACGAGCTCGTGGGAACGGGAACGACGTAATCCCGCTCGTCCCTGGGAATCCACACCCAGCCGCACGCGCGTGCGCCAACGGGAGGTCGGAGCCAGTGGAAGAACATCGATAGCTGGCAGCTCGTCGGCGGTGAAACGTCCAAGACGACGCAGGCAATCGGTCAAGACATCAGCCTTGAGACGCGCCGCGTGCTCAGGATCAATAAAACCCCAGTCGCAACAGCCCGCGCCCTGCTGAGCTGCTTCGCAACGCTGCGAAATTCGATGCTCTGAGGGATCCAAAACCTCAACGACATTGCCGCGCCACAGCTTGGCATCAGGATTGGTAATTTCGACAAGAACGCGTTCGCCGGGGATACCGCCGGTGACGAAACCGATACGTCCGTCATAGCTGGCAATGAATTCTCCGCCGGCAGCGGGACGGTCAATAGTCACTTCGATGTTCACGCAGTGTGATACTACCCGCTGACAAGAGAAAAGCCGCCGTCGGGTGACGGCGGCGGGCAGTGCACAGTGGCGCCTGCAGATCCTCTTCTACCTGGTCAAGCAGTTAGCTTCTCTCTGCTGGCAGGTTAACCAAACTAATTGGTGGAACCATCCGGGTTGATACCAGTAGCGCCTGGCACCTGCCCAGGTTCACCTTCAGCTTGGGCAGCCTGGGTCTGCTGCTGGTATGCCTGACGAATCTGCTCGGCCATCTGGGACGGCAGCGTAACCGGAAGCGGCTGACCTGCTGGCATCGGGTTTTCACCGCGAGAGACGAAGCTACGGGCAAGGAGACCGCGGGCGAGATCTGCGAGTTCCTCCGCCCGATCAGCCGGACCGGAAGCCGTCATGCGAAGCATCCAACGCGGGCCGTCGGCGCCGATGATTCGCATTTCCATATCGGAGGTGCGACCTACGACCTCAGAACCCCACGGCCCCTGCTCGACGTGGACATCGAGGCCATCGGACTCAAGACCGTCCTTGATTTCCTGAGCGGACTCCTCCCAGAGGCCGCCCGACGTCGGAGCAGCGAATGCTACAGGAGTTACGCGGCCATGCTCAGTGGCGACGTGCAGCATGGTTGGACCTGTCGGCCCCATCTCCACCTGAATATCACCAACGTGAGGAATAGGCAGCAGCATCGAACCGAGGTTCAGGCTGGCCTTCGCGAAGTCCGAAAAATCAAACTGCGTCGGGCTAGCGCTGTTGATATCGAAGGGGCCGTTTGCTGGTGCGTTCTCCGCGGCGGTTTCCGACGCGTCGTCATGCACGGTTGCGGTAGCCTCCTCAGAAGCTGGCGCCGCAGAGTCGGTGGTAACGGCCTCTTCCTCAGCAGCTGGTTCTTCTGGCTGGTTCTTCTTTCCAAATGGCCACATGGTGGTTTATTGACACCTCGCTAAAAAGAAATCTTTGTAAACGCTTTATTGAGCTCTTCACGCATTGAACCACACTTGGTAGGGTCCCCGCGCTGTCAGAGGCGTTTTAAAGCGTCGTGGACACTCCGGTTGACCCGTGACCGCCCGCGCCGCGTTCAGTTTCATCGAGCTCATCGACTTCCACCAGCGGGCTGAGCTCGACCTTCTGCACAACCAACTGGGCAATTCGATCGCCCTTGGCGATCTCCACCGCATTAGTCGGGTCCAAGTTGATCAGGCAGACTTTAAGCTCACCACGGTAACCGGCATCAATCGTGCCGGGAGCGTTGACGATGGACAGCCCCTTTTTGAATGCCAATCCGGAGCGAGGATGAACCAATCCCACTGTGCCCGCCGGCAAAGCAATGGCAATACCGGTTCCCACGAGCGCCCGCTGCCCTGGTGCTAGGATGACATCCTCCACTGAGCTCAAATCCACACCGGCATCATCGGCATGCGCACGCTGGGGAATCACAGCGTCTTTAGCGAGCTTTTTCACTTGCACCGGGGCATAAGTCATCTCTTTGTATATCCTTCGCTGTCGCGTCTTTTAAGAACCGCACTTCGGCCTTGTCAGTACCGAGCATAGCCGTGCCCTAGAATGGATAACCGTGAGTGGAAAAGATAACCTGCAGCCTCGTCGCGACGACAGCTCAGCATCCGTCTCTGAAGGTGCGGCAATAGCAATGAGCTCGAGCGGAGATTCATCGATTGTCTATTCCGAAAAGCTCTGGGTTCCCTGGTGGTTCTGGGTACTCGGCGCTGCTGCCGTTTTTGTATGCACGGCCCAGATTGGCTTTAACCGTTCACCGTTTTGGCTTGTCATCGGCGGCATTATTTGTCTGGCCGTGGGCGTGTGGGTGCTGTTGACTATGTCGAAGACCACGGTGTCCGTGGAAGTGGACAGCACTGGTGAACGCTGGCTTCACGCTGGCACGGCAGTTTTGCCAGCATCGGTTGTTGCCAAATCCCTGGTGGTCCCGAAGTCCGCGCAGCGCAATGCGTTGGGCCGTCAGCTCGATCCAGCAGCGTTCCTGGTTACACACACGTGGATTCCCACGATGGTGCTGCTAGTCCTCGACGATCCGGACGACCCCACCCCCTATTGGCTGGTCTCCACCCGCCACCCCGAGGCACTGCTTGACAGTCTCTTCGACCGCTAGGTCAAATCTCTCACCGCCGCTACACGCTTGCCGACGGCCCCAGCGCCGCCAGAACCGTGGTAGTGGCGGTTTTCCTTTTTCCTAGGAAGCTATCCCGGCTGTGCGGGGATTAGGCACAGTCCTGACAGATGGGGAATCCATCGCCGTTATCGATTGCGATCATTGAGCGGTGCATCACCATGAAGCAGGAGCCACAGGTGAATTCATCCTCCCCCTTCGGGGCAACATCCATATCGAATTCTTCACCCGCGATGTCGGCAACCGGCAACTCGAACGGCTCAACAATTTCGCCGTCGTCAGTGTCGTCGATTTCCTTCTCAGCAGATGCAGCCTGAAGGCCCTCGAGGGAATCGGTCTCCAGCTCTTCGGTTTCACGAGTACGCGGGGCATCGTAGTTTACAGCCATGTCCCAAACCTTCTTTCTGGACCTTTGCTAGACATTGTGAACTGACTTTTTCTCGGAGAATACAACGCGTTGAGACGATTGACACCCTGTACTCTCCAGCGCCTTTCTCAGCGGATATTAAGGCAATTCACGCAATCTGTCATCTCTGCAGGTCAGAATAGGTTTCTATGCCCATAAGCCGAGGAGAGGATAACATGATGGCTATGAGTTCAGGCCCCGCGAGCACTTCGAGCACATCACATCGACGAAAAATTGTTCCCTACGTGGTGGTTTCCGTCGTTGCTGTAGTGATTGCCGCTACGTTGTGGGTATTGGCATTCCGCAGCCAACCGGCAAGTTATCCGGTGTCCTGTTCCCTCCCCGCGGCTGGGGCCCCTGTTTCCTCCACCACGCTAATCGGAGAGCACGTCGTTCCACCGTCGGATGTTCATGTGCGCGTTTATAATGCCAACGGCAAAGTCGGCCAGGCTACAACCGTCGCCGAGCAATTGCGGCAGCTCGATTTTGTCCTCGATGAGCAGGTTCCCTACGGCAACGACCCTATTGTGGAAAACCAAGACCTCGGTTGCTTCGGCCAGCTGCGTTATGGCGAGGACTTCAATGGCCACGCCGCGGCGCTTCACGCTCTTTTCCCCTGCTTTGAGCTCATCCACGATGGTCGGCCGGATGCAACCGTCGATGTGTCGTTGGGTAAGGGGTTTAAGGATCTCGAAGTAGCCAGCCAGGTTGAGGAAACGATGTCCGCATTGAACCGTGGCGAACAAGCCGACCTAGAGGGTTTGAGCTCGTTAGGCTCGAGCACCTGCTCCTAGACCGACGCACTAATTCCTAGCCTTCGCGATAGCACCATCCAATGCCTCGAAGAACGCATCGGCAACTTCAGAGTTCGCCGCACCGACACCAAAGTCGAGCGGGTCTCCCTCCGGCCGGCCAGTAACGTTGGCACACTGAGTGAATTCCGGGACCCTAATCCTTGCGCCTGCTTCAGCCGCAATCAGAGCACCAGCTGCATAATCCCAAACCTTGATGTCGTGTTCGTAATACGCATCAACACGGCCGTGCGCCACCATGCACAAATCCAGCGCCGCCGATCCCATGCGCCGAATATCTCGACACTCCCCCAGCAACTGCGACGCTATCCGGCCCTGCACCTGCCGGAGACTAGCGGAATAGCTGAATCCCGTTGCCACAAGTGTCTTTTCCAGCTCGGCCGTTGGGGAACAACTAAGCGTCTGCACAGTGCCGTCCCGTCGAGAAACCTGAGCGCCCTCTCCCTTAGCTGCACTGTAAATCTCTCCCGAGGACGCATTTGCCACTGCACCCGCCACTACCTCATCGCCTACGGCGCAAGCGATACTCACGGCACAATTGGGCAGGCCGTAAAGGAAATTCACCGTGCCATCAATGGGGTCTACAATCCAGGTCACCGCTTCGCCCTCGTTGGCAGCCTGCGCTGGGGAACTCGCGCCGTCGTCAAGCCCGCCTTCTTCGCCCAAAATGCGGTCAGAGCTGCTAAACGTCTTGATAAGCGAACGAATGAGCTCCTCAGATTCACGGTCGACGACGGTGACGGGGTCAACAGCTGAGGACTTCGTTTCGGAACTTGCTAAAACGCCATCGGAGCCGAGTTCGACCCGACGACTGGCGATGTGCGCCGCGGCTGCGCGGGCGATAAGTACCGCGCGGTCACGCAATTCCCCGACGCTGGGCCGCACGGACCCGGGGCTATTCGGTGCAGCAGACCCCCTATTATCCGCGCTGTTAGCGAGTTGTTCGGTGCCATGCGAGTTATTGCTCATGCCCCCATTGTGTCTGTTTCGTACAATTTGAGCTATGGGACAACGAATTGGATTTGGCATCGACGTGGGAGGCTCTGGAATCAAGGGTGGCCGCGTAGACCTTGAAACTGGGCAGCTTATTGGCGACCGCATTAAAATTTTCACGCCACAGCCGGCAACTCCGGAAGCGGTTGCGGAGACCATTGCAGAAATTGTGGACATTGCGAAGTGGGATTCCGATGTCGGCATCACGATTCCGTCCGTCGTACAGAATCAGATTGCCTTGCTGGCCGCCAATATTGACGGTTCTTGGGTTAATACGAACTGCCAAGAGCTCTTCGCTAAATACCTGCCCAACAACAAGGCGCACGTGCTTAACGACGCTGACGCTGCCGGCCTCGCTGAAGTCCAGTTTGGCGATCCGGGCAATAAGACAGGCGCCGTGTTGTTGCTAACTTTTGGTACAGGCATCGGCTCCGCGCTTATTCATGACGGACTGCTCTACCCCAATTCGGAGTTAGGCCACCTCATCATTGATGGCATGGAGGCCGAACACTTTGCATCCGCGAGAGTTAAGGATGTGGAGGGGCTCGGCTTCGAAGAGTGGGCTGAGCGCGTGAGCAAGGTGCTTAAGACCTACGAGGCGCTGTTTTGGCCGTCACGGATCATCGTCGGCGGCGGAATCAGTCGCGAACACGAAAAGTGGATTCCGCTGTTGACATGTAAGACTCCAGTTGTCCCCGCAAGTTTGGATAATAATGCGGGTATTGCTGGCGCCGCCTTTGCAGCTGACCAGGGACTTTACCCTTAACCACTTTCATTTCTTATATGGGGATTGGTAGCTACGTGTCGGGCGTGACACGTGCTTGAAGCCATGCCCCGTGGCGGCGATTTTAAGAATTGGTTTACAATAAGAAGTTGACTCACGGCAAGGTTGAATAATCAACAGGCTCGAGGAGGATTGGGAAAATCGAATTCCAGCGCACTGCTTCGATGAGGATTTTCACCGATTACTTCTTCGCTAGGAGCCAGAAAGCAACACTGATGACCGTGGCACGAAAAGGTCAGCTCTGAATGTTTTCCATTCGGCTAGTTGGCTATAGACGAAGTAAAGGCGCACCACTGGCGCGTTGAGCTTCTCTTCGACCGAGAGAAGCTGGCGGCGGCTTTGGCGGCGCACACAACGTACATCGTGAAAGGGCGTTCGTGGCAGGCAACGAACTGGGGCAAGCTCAGGACCAATCCACCGGGAGTGGCACCGGTTCAGCTACTCCTGCAAAGAAGGCTGTAAAGAAGGCCATCAAGAAGGCAGTGAAGAAGACCGTGGCAAAGAAGACTGCCGCGAAGAAAACTGCTGCCAAAAAGACGGCTGCTACCAAAACTGCGGCGAAGAAGACGACCGCTAAGAAGGCAGCGGCCAAGAAGTCCGTCGCTAAGAAGACCACGCGTAAGGCCGCCGCCAAGAAGGCAACTAAGCGGACAACGGCTGCGAAGGCCACCGCGGCCAAGGCTGCTGCAGCGAAGGCGAAGGACGCGCAGGCTCTCGACGCAACTGAGAACGAAGAGCTCGAGGACGAGGAACTCGACCACGACTTGGAGCAGGAGCAGGACTACGACCCGGATCTGGATGATGATCTCGAAGACGATGATCTTCACGACGATCTGGATGATGACGACCTCGAAGACGACGACCTCGACGATGATGAAGAAGAGGACGACGAGGACGAAGACGAAGACGAGGATGAAGAGGACGAGGGCGACGAGGTCTGGAACGAGGACGAGTCCGCTCGTCTGCGTCAGGCCCGCAAAGATGCTGCCCTCACCGCCTCCGCCGACTCTGTCCGCGCCTACCTCAAGCAGATTGGTAAGGTCGCGCTGCTGACTGCCGAGGAAGAAGTCAGTCTGGCAAAGCGCATCGAGGCCGGTCTGTACGCGCAGTACAAGATTGACGAGGCCAAGGAAGCCGGCGAGCGCATCGCTTACGCTCAGAAGCGCGACTTGCGCGAGATTTCTCGTGACGGTCAGCGCGCCAAGAATCACCTGCTCGAAGCCAACCTCCGTCTTGTGGTGTCCCTGGCAAAGCGCTACACCGGCCGTGGCATGGCTTTCCTCGACTTGATTCAGGAGGGCAACCTCGGCCTGATTCGCGCCGTCGAGAAGTTCGACTACACCAAGGGCTACAAGTTCTCCACGTACGCAACCTGGTGGATTCGCCAGGCAATTACTCGTGCAATGGCCGACCAGGCTCGAACCATTCGTATTCCGGTTCACATGGTTGAGGTCATTAATAAGCTCGGCCGTATCCAGCGCGAGTTGCTCCAGGATTTGGGCCGCGAGCCCACTCCGGAAGAGCTCGCTAAGGAGATGGACATCACCGAGGAAAAGGTTCTCGAGATTCAGCAGTACGCTCGTGAACCCATTTCGCTGGACCAGACCATCGGTGACGAGGGCGACTCCCAGCTCGGTGACTTCATTGAGGACTCAGAGGCAGTCATCGCTGTGGACGCCGTCAGCTTCACGCTCCTCCAGGACCAGCTTGGCGACGTTCTGGAGACTCTCTCCGAACGTGAAGCCGGTGTCGTCCGCCTGCGCTTCGGCCTTACCGACGGCATGCCGCGTACGCTTGACGAGATTGGCCAGGTCTACGGTGTGACACGCGAGCGCATCCGTCAGATCGAGTCCAAGACGATGTCCAAGCTGCGTCACCCATCGCGTTCGCAGGTTCTGCGCGACTACTTGGAGTAAAGCTTTAACCTGAAGTTGTTCAGGGGCTAACAGCTAGCCCCAGAGAATCGGGCTTGAATGAGGTTTCACACCTTATTCGGGCCCGGTTTTTCTTTTGGTGTCAGCGCTAGTGAGTTACTGACTGCGTTTATGTCAAAAATGACCTGAAAAATGGCCTGAAAGTGTCATAAACTCACGCAGTTTCACATTTGCAGCCAAAAGCCCCGAACCACCAAAGTGGAACGGGGCGAACGGGCATCTAAGCAACGCTAGGCGGAGAAGCCCGGTGGCGGTTCAGCGCACTGCCCCACCATCCACTACGGGCTACTACCTACCCAGCTAGTACACGACGCCGAATACCCACTGCAGGAGCGTCAGCGATGCCACAGAAATCACGATCAGTGCGACGACGTTCAGCCAGACACCGGCCTTGACCATGTTGTCCATGCTGACGTAGCCGGAGCCGTAGGCGATGGCGTTCGGCGGTGTTGCAACCGGCATCATGAATGCCGAAGTAGCTGCCAGTGCAACTGGAACTGCGAAGATCATCTGGTCGTGGCCCAGACCGATTGCCATCGCACCAACCAGCGGCAGGAAGGTCGCGGCCGTCGCGGTGTTAGAGGTGAACTCGGTCAGGAACAGCACAACGGCGCCGACGACAACCACGAGTGCAGCCACTGGCATCCAGCCGAGAGTAGACAGCTGCTCGCCAATCCAGTCCGACAGCCCAGAGGCACCGAACTGTGAGGACAGCGCCAGGCCACCACCGAACAGCAGCAGCACACCCCACGGCAGCTCCAACGCATTTTCCCAGCGCATGAGCTTCACGCCATTAGGGCCACCCGGAATAAGGAACAACGCAATACCCACGGTCATTGCGATAACCGCATCGGCAATCTTGGTGTCGGGCAGCAGCACCGGAACAAAGACCCACGCCAGTGCCGCCGCGATAAACACCAGGAGCACTCGGCGCTCTCCAGTCGACATACGGCCAAGGCGCTTCAACTCGTCACGCATGAGTTCGCGCCCACCTGGAATATGCGTAATCTCCGGCTTAAACAGAACATTTGTCAGCAAAAACCATGCACAGAGCATGAGCACAACCGCCACCGGGACACCCAGCAGCATCCACTGGCCGAACCCAATGTTGACACCCTGCTCCGCCATGTAGGCCGCCAGCATCGCGTTCGGCGGAGTACCAATAATCGTGCCCAGCGAGCCAATCGATGCCGCGTAAGCGATACCCAGCATCAGCGCGATACCGAAGTTTGACTTTGGCATCGGGTCATAGCTTGACGACGACTCCTCGGCCTCCTCCAGCGCATCCCCACCGGGGGTTTCAGCGACGGATTCACTCGCAGAGCCCGTATCCTCTGCAGGAACCTTTTCATCGTGCAGCATTCGGACAATGAGGCTCAGGACGGACACACCGATTGGCAGCATCATCACGGCCGTGGCCGTGTTGGAGACCCACATCGACAGGAAGCCAGTAGCCACCATGAAGCCGAGAATCAGCATCTTTGGTGACGACCCCATGAGCACCAGAACCCACAATGCGACGCGCTTGTGGAGGTTCCAACGCTGCATCGCCAGCGCCAACAGGAAGCCGCCCATAAAGAGGAAGATGGTCGGGTCTGTGTACTTGCCCGAGAAATCCTTAATCTCCGCGAGGTTGAGAATCGGGAATAGAGCCAGCGGCAGCAGAGCCGTAACGGCAATCGGGATAGCCTCGGACATCCACCACACGGCCATAAGCACTGCTACACCTGCGGTTGCACGCAGGTTGTGATCGAGCTCAGCCGGCATAAAGAAGTACACGAGCAGGGCCAGGATGATACCGAGTCCTAGACCGGTGCGCTTACGGAAAAGCTCTCGGCTGAGGTATCCACGGTCTTGTTGGCCAGGTGACAGTTCCGGGGAGTTGTCGCGCGTAGATGTCGCTGCCACGATTCACGCTCCTATTTAATAATCAGCAGACATCCTGTATTGCACGCATGTTCAAACGTTTACCGCATGTAGGGGATGCCAAATGTGGGTACTTTCTGACACCAATATCATTACCAACACTCGGCCAAATATGAGATTTCACTAAGAAACCCCCGGCCGAAACTGCAGGCAGTTGGGCTTCGGGGGTGGATTACGGGGTTAGCTCATTTCCTGATTGCGTATCTGGCGTTGACCGAAAACTCCGGGCACAAAGTAAGACCGCCATTGATGTCGCTTCCGAACTCACTCCGATTGCTTCTTTGGCTGATCAGTACCCATCTGCTTAGAGATGCACTCGGCATACTCTCCAGAGGTGCGCTCGAACTTCTCGCACTTCGACATCGCATCTGATGTCGACGAATACAGCATCAGCGACACCACGGCGGCTGCAATACCCGTCACAATGCCGACCACGCCCAATCCGAACGAACCGCTGATGACCGCGTCTCCCCCAGCTGCCTGCACGCGCTTCTTAGCACTCATTGCCTTCGCCATCGCGATAATGCCCAGAACAATGCCAAAGACCCCGAGGATGCCACCAACAATCATCCAGGACATCAAGAGTCCGCCGACGCCAAAGATCAGTGCCAGCACGCCAATAGTCCGACCGTCATTGCCTGGTACAGCCGACAAACCACCGCCGGTCAATTCCGACGGCCTCGACTTATCACTGCTTGCCGACATTCTTCTCTCCACCATAGATTGCTCAGTTCGTTTGAAACCCTACCAATTACGCAGGTAGCTGATGCGATCACGCAACTGTTCCTCCGTACATAGCGCAGTCGGCGGACCACCACAGGCGCGCCGAACCTCGTTATGCACTTGACCATGTGGCTTACCGGTTCGCGCCGCTGTCATCGACACCAACGTATTGAGCTCCTTCCGCAACTTCGGCAACACCTCACTAGCCACCTTCTGCGGCCTTGGGTACGCCGATCCTTCAATCCGGTGCACCGCGCCCCCTTCGCCCCCGCTTGACGACGATTCCCTCGCCTCCTCGCGGGCTTCCTTCTCTCGGGCACTGGCGGCTTTAAGCTGTTCATCCTGCCGCTGACGCAGCAAGAGTCGCATCTGATCGGCGTCGAGAAGCCCTGGCAAACCCAGGTAATCGGCCTCTTCGGCGGAACCGGCAACGGTTGCGGTGCCGTAGGAGGAGCCGTCGTAGATGAGGTAGTCGAGTTCAGCATCCGCGCCAATGGATTCGTAGGCCGGCAGCAATTCGTCGGGCTCATCCTTGCGACGATTGGCCTCAGCGACCAAGTCATCTTCCCAGCCTTCCGAAGGCCGATCCGGCTTGCCGAGCACGTGGTTGCGCTGCACCTCCATCTGCGAGGCCAAGTCGAGCAGCACCGGAATCGACGGCAAGAAGACGGAAGCAGTCTCCCCCGGCATGCGGCTTCGCACGAATCGTCCGATAGCCTGCGCGAAGAATAGTGGAGTCGAGGAACTGGTCGCGTACACGCCGACCGCCAGCCTCGGCACGTCCACGCCTTCGGAGACCATGCGCACGGCTACCATCCACTCATCGGTGGACTCGGAGAAAGTCTTGATTCGTTCCGACGAGCCCGGTTCATCCGAGAGCACTAACGCCACCGGCGTAGAGGCAATCTGCTCGAGAATGCGTTTGTACGCACGGGCAGTTGCCGCATCGGAGGCGATAACTAGGCCACCCGCGTCCGGGATATGCTGCCTCATCTGCGAGAGCCGGGTGTGCGCTGCCCGCAGCACAGATGGCATCCACTCGCCCTTTGGGTCAAGCGCGGTGCGCCAAGCACGCGTGGTCTCCTCTGGGCTCATCACGGTGCCCAGTCGCGCAGCGAACTCATCACCCGCGCTATCACGCCAGCGAGCTTCACCGGAATAAGCCAAAAAGACCACTGGGCGCACGACGCCGTCGGCAAGCGCATTGGAATAGCCGTACGTGTAATCGGCGACGGAACGCGAGTAACCATCGCCGTCCGGCGAGTAGCGAACAAACGGAATCGCCGCGTCATCGGAGCGGAACGGCGTACCAGTTAGGCACAGGCGGCGTTCGACATCGCCGTAAGCTTCGGAAATACCGTCGCCCCAGCTCTTGGCATCGCCGCCGTGGTGCACCTCGTCCAGAATCACCAATGTCGGCCGAGCGGTGGCTACGGCATGGTGCTTAAACGGATGCACTGCGACTTGGGCGTAGGTCACAACAATTCCCTGGTAGGAGGGGTTTACCACACCCTTGGCGTTAGAGAATTTGGGATCCAACGCAATCCCCGAACGAGCAGCAGAAGCAGCCCACTGCACTTTCAGGTGTTCAGTGGGAACTACGACGATGATGCGCTCGACAATCCGGCGCGACAGCAACTCACTGGCGATACGCAGGGCGAAGGTC
The DNA here is from genome assembly GCF_001838255.1 of Corynebacterium sp. HMSC073B01. Classification (NCBI taxonomy): domain Bacteria; kingdom Bacillati; phylum Actinomycetota; class Actinomycetes; order Mycobacteriales; family Corynebacteriaceae; genus Corynebacterium; species Corynebacterium sp. HMSC073B01. Next base: position 21,821 of record NZ_KV836140.1, read on the forward strand.
GTCTTACCTGCGCCCGGTGTCGCCACTGCAAGGAAGTCCTTGGGGTTAGTCGCCAGGTATTTGTCGAGAGCCTCCTGCTGCCATTTACGAAGCCCGCTCACTTGCGACGCAGGGATTTGTAAATCCGCTCGCAGTCAGGGCATACCGGTGAACCCGGCTTCGCTGACTTCTTCACAGGGAAGGTTTCACCGCACAGAGCAACGACGTAGGAGCCGTTGACCGCGGAGTTCACGATCTGGTCCTTCTTGACGTAATGGAAGAACTTCGGGGTATCGTCCCTCGTCGACTCATCGACGCGGGTATCGGTGCGTTCAATCGTCTTTGTCGTCTTCAATGGAGTGCTCACAGATTCCAATTGTGCCCCATCGGTCAAATTATGCCCAGTGACCCAGGTGCTGGCCGCTGCTGACTGCTGCCTTCCACAGCCATCCACAACATCGCTACGACTACGCGAGCATGCGGCTGCAACGGACATAGCTAGTTGAGACGACCCCACGCCACAGGCGTATGCTAGACAACCATGGCGCGAATCAATGACCGTCGCGACTCCGCGCTGCCGAAACGCGGAAGTTCCCGGCGACGCAAGAAAGACGCGGCGTTGATTACCGACGCCCGCGGCTCTCGGATTCGCAACTATGACCACCGCCGCCACGTCTACGCGGCTCTGCAATGGTCTCGCATTCCGCTGCTGCTTCTTTCCGGCGCTTTTTATCTGTGGTGGGATGTGCCGTGGATTGCAGCGATTCTCATGGTCGTCTCCGTACCCATGCCGTGGATCGCGGTTGTCATCGCCAATGGCGTTGGAGAACCCGCTGACAAGCGTAAGCCGCGCGTCTACAAGCCTGGAGTTGTACGCGAGCAAAACCGCAAATGGGAGGAGCAGCAACGCCAGCGCGCCCTCAAGGAAGCAGAGATGCGCGCGCTCGGTTCTGCCGCCAGTACCGAAGACACCGACGCACCGACGCAGTCCGGTAACGAGACCACCTCAAATCCCTTCGATGACGCAAATGTCATCGATATGCCGGAAGACGACGATTCGTCGTCAAGCTCCCCTAACTAGCCCCTCCGCCCCGCTTTACGACGAAGGTAGTGCCTACGATGACCTTTTCCCCCTCCACCTTCACCCCACCGACTGATCAGCAGCTTCGTGATTTTGTCGACTGTGCGGAGGAATTTGCCACCGCGCTCAGGCGCCTTGAGTTTTCCAGTGAGTCACTGCGTCGAGTCCTAGGCGCCGAGGGACTGGCCGCGCTGGACCGCGGTGAGCCCGGCGTTGTCGATGTTCTACTTACCGAAACTGAGGGCGTTTCTGCGGACACTGTGACCGCGTTGCGTCTTTTCATCCTGGGCGATTTCGCCGACGCACAGCAGCTATTTGGGGCTGAGCTGACAGCCAAGTTACTGGGCAGCGGCATACTTGCCGGCACCGCCACCAACGCACAGGTGTGTATCGATGTGCGCCCGGTCGAGATTGCGGGAGTCGACCGTATTGTCTTTTCCGACCGCGATGCCTCTATGAGCGATCACGTTCCTGGACCCGATCATGTCTTGGGCGTAGGGCGGGCTTCCCGCTCCCTCCTCGATATTTCGCCGACCTCGGCGGTGGAATCCGTACTCGACCTCGGTGCCGGTTGTGGCGTCCAGAGTCTTGCCCAGCCGGATGCAAAGTCGATTGTCGCGACGGACATTCACCCCCGGGCGCTGTTTTTTGCCCGCGCTACTTTCGCCGCAAATGGCTTCGACCAGGCGCAGGCCGTCGAAGGTTCGTGGTTTGAACCGGTTGCAGGCAAGAAGTTTGACCGCATTGTGGCGAACCCGCCGTTCGTCGTAGGGCTGCCAAGTGTGGAACATGTTTACCGTGACTCAGGATTGAATCTGGACGGTGCCACCGAACTTATGATCCGCGGTCTGGCCGACCATCTCACCGACGGCGGCACGGCGCATCTGCTCGGTGCTTGGGCCCATATCGAAGGCGAAAGTTGGCAACAGCGCATCGCCTCTTGGCTCCCTGCTGAAGGCCTCGAAGTGTGGGTAACACAACGAGATGTCGCCACGCCGGCGGAATACATCGGCACCTGGCTTCGAGACGAGTCCATCGACCCCCGCAGCCCAGAAGGCTGCGAGCGCTCCCGTGCCTGGCTGGAGCACTTCCGCAACAGCGGCGTGACAGGCATCGGGTTCGGCTACATCACAGTCCAACGCATTGCCGGCCCGACTTCCGCCGTGTGCGAAGAAATGCCGCAGCCTTTGGCCGCTCCCTTCGGCGCCGAAGCCCAGGAGTATCTCGGCCGCGCCGAATGGCTTCGCGCACAAACTGCTAACACCATCCTCGAAGCTGCCTTTACTGTGCGACCCGGCGTCGCCTTAGAACGCGTTTCGCTTGCCGACGTCGACAGCGGCCAGGGCTTCACTGAGTTCGATACGCGCATCTCACGCACCGACGGCCCCGCCTGGACACACTCAATCGATGAGTCCGTCGCAACCATCCTGGGTGCACTGCATCCCGAAGCTGCCCTGGGCTCCGTCATCGACATCATGGCAATGTTTGGAGCCTTTGATGAGTCCGAAGTCCCTGCAATCAAGGACGCCCTAGTTCCCATCGTCGTTGACTTGGTTCGCCATGGTCTGATTCTCCCCGCCGAGCTCTTGGAGGATAAACAGTAAATGAAAGCCGTTCTCACCCGAGTTAAATCCGCGTCAGTCACTGTCGACGGCTCCGTTGTTGGCCACGTTGACGGAGGCGATACCGGCGCCATTTTGGCGCTCGTAGGTGTTGGCCGCGAGGACGCTGCCGATGCTTGGGAAACGATGGCCCGCAAGATTGCGGAGCTGCGCATTCTGGATGGCGAGCTCAGCGCTGTCGACGCTGGCGCCCCGGTGCTCGTTGTTAGCCAATTCACGTTGATGGGGGCGACAAAGAAGGGACGGCGGCCGTCGTGGGTAGACGCGGCTCCGGGCCCAGAGGCCGGACCCGTCATAGAAAAAATTGTCGAGAACTTGCGCAATCGTGGCTTGACGGTCGAAACGGGACAATTTGGAGCGATGATGGAGGTCGCATCCGTCAATGCTGGACCCTTTACAGTTCTCGTAGAATGCTAGTCGCGGCAGTTTTTCTTAACATTATATTTGCATGGCAAAATTACCCTATTGACATTCATCAACTTTCACGGGAACATTTCCGTAACTCCGTGCGTTGTAGTTATTGAGTCCACTTAAAAATCCAGGAGGCAGATTCATGAAGAGTGCCGATATTCAAAATGACGAACTGGAAGGTCAGCCACGGGACAAGGGGCGCCGCACTGGCAATAACTCCAATCCGTCCGCCGATTTGGTTCGTGTGTATTTGAACGGCATCGGAAAGACTGCTCTTCTCAGCGCTGAAGAAGAGGTGGAACTTTCTAAGCGCATTGAAGCCGGTGTATACGCCGAGCATTTGCTGCAGACCGGCGCGAAAATGACCCGCGCAAAGAAGCGTGATGTCAAGATTCTGGCAAAGGAAGGTAAGGCTGCACGCGCCCACCTACTCGAAGCCAATCTCCGTCTTGTGGTCTCGCTGGCGAAGCGCTACACCAACCGCGGTATGCCTCTGCTGGATCTAATCCAGGAGGGCAACTTGGGCCTCATCCGCGCCATGGAAAAGTTCGACTACACCAAGGGCTTCAAGTTCTCCACTTACGCAACGTGGTGGATTCGCCAAGCTATTACCCGCGGTATGGCTGATCAGTCGCGCACCATTCGCCTCCCTGTTCATTTGGTTGAGCAGGTCAACAAGATTTCTCGTATCAAGCGTGAGCTCTACCAGCAGCTCGGCCGTGAGGCTACGAATGAGGAATTGGCAGAGGAATCCGGCATTCCAGAGGCCAAGATCGAGATGCTGCTGCGCCAGTCCCGCGACCCGGTGAGCTTGGACATGCCGGTGGGCACTGATGAGGAAGCTCCTCTGGGAGACTTCATCGAGGACTCAGAGGCAACTGATGCCGAGGAGGCAGTTGTCGCTTCCCTGCGTCACCACGATGTCCGCAAGGTTCTGTCCACTCTCGAGATTCGAGAGCAGGAAGTTATTAAGCTCCGCTACGGTCTCGACGATGGCCTGCCCCGCACGCTGGATCAGATTGGCCGCCACTTTGGCCTGTCTCGAGAGCGCGTCCGCCAGATTGAGCGGGAAGTTATGTCCAAGCTCCGCGAGGGTGACCGTGCTGACAAGCTGCGTGAGTACGCAAACTAACGCCACATGGCGGTGACATCGATAGGGTTCCTAATTTCAGCCCTGAGATAGAGCTGGACTTCAATGCCGACCCCGTGCCGGAGTTTCATCCACACTGGCGGTCGGCGTTTTCGTCTGCACGTCGAGCTTTCGACATCGCGTACGCTCCCTTCCGTCTCAGCAGCGCCCACCGAACCAAGCTTTTCGCTGCCTAATCAGCACCAAAGCCACTGGATTTGCGAGCCCTAACATCTTTCTTGCGCAAGTGTGGTTATCCTAATACTTGAGTGAAAACTTTTAAGACTGTGTTATCGGAGGAAAACCGTGAGGGATTTGGTTGACACCACGGAAATGTACTTACGTACGATTTTCGAACTCGAAGAAGAGGGCATCATTCCTTTGCGTGCTCGCATTGCCGAACGCCTTGAGCAGTCGGGGCCGACCGTTAGCCAAACCGTTGCGCGCATGGAGCGCGATGGCCTTCTCGTAGTTGCCCCAGATCGCAGCTTGCAGCTTTCCGACGAGGGCCGCAGGCTGGCCACGGCTGTCATGCGTAAGCACCGCCTAGCTGAGCGCCTACTTACGGATGTCATTGGCCTCGAATGGGACAAGGTTCACGACGAAGCCTGCCGCTGGGAGCACGTAATGAGTGACGAGGTCGAGCGCAAACTTCTCGACGTGCTTGACTCTTACACACGCTCCCCATTCGGCAATCCGATTCCCGGTTTGGGAGACCTCGGTGGGACTCAGTCACCAGAGCCGTTAGAGAACGTTCGCCGACTGTCCGATCTAAACCCCGGCGAGTACACCGTTGAGATCGTCCAGATTAACGAAATCCTGCAGGTCGAGCAGAGCTACATGAAGCGTCTCCACAAGGCCGGAATTATGCCGGGTACTGAGGCACTTGCCGAGGTTGCCGCCGGCCGCGTGACTCTCGCCCGCGGTGATCATTCTCTTGACATTCCGGATACTCTGTCTCATGCGATCATGGTGATTATCAAATGAAACTCCTCGTCACTGGTGGTGCCGGCTACGTCGGTAGCGTTTGCTCGGCAGTATTGATTTCTCTTGGCCACGACGTCACCATTCTGGACAACTTCTCTGTTGGCAACCGTGATGCGGTGCCGGAGGGCGCGACCCTAGTCGAAGGTGATGTGGCGGACAATGCCTACGAGGTTCTGTCCTCCGACAGCTTCGACGGCGTCGTTCATTTCGCTGCGAAATCGCTTGTTGGCGAGTCTGTCGAAGTTCCTTCCGACTACTGGCACAACAATGTGGGCCAAACCCTGAAGCTACTCGACGCGATGCGTGATACCGGTACGAATAGCCTGGTGTTCTCTTCGACAGCTGCAACCTACGGCGAGCCAGAGAAGACACCAATTACCGAAGACATGCCAACCGCGCCGACCAACCCTTACGGTGCCACCAAGCTGGCCATGGACTACGCCATCGCCTCTTACGCCAAGGCATACAACATCGGCGCTACCAGCTTGCGTTATTTCAATGTGGCGGGTGCCTGGGGCGGTTTTGGAGAAAACCGTGAGGTGGAAACTCACCTCATCCCACTGGTACTGCAGGTTGCGCTCGGTCACCGCGACAAGATTATGGTCTTTGGCAATGACTGGCCGACTCCGGACGGCACCGCGGTGCGTGACTACATCCACATCAAAGACCTCGCCGATGCGCATGTCTTGGCACTAGAGTCCAACACGCCGGGAACCCACCGTATCTTTAACCTCGGTTCCGGCGACGGCTTTTCAGTTCGCCAGGTCATTGAAACCTGCCGTAAGGTCACCGGTCACCCGATTCCCGCTGAGGATGCACCGCGCAGAGCCGGTGATCCGGCAACCCTTATTGCCTCTTCTCAGCGTGCCATGGACGAGCTCGGATGGAAGCCCAATCATACGGAGCTTGAAACCATCGTCGCCGATGCATGGGAGTACACCAAGAACCTCGGCGACCGAGCCCACTCGGCGCACCGCTAGGTACTGCAGTACAGCTTGCAGGGGCGCTAATCAATACGCGGCATTTTCACCTTGTATACCCTGCGCAGTACCTCTTGTGCTGCCCCAAGAATTGTGCCGACGCACCTCGGCACAATTTGATTGGCGACCGCAATTTCCAGCAACTGAGTCAGTGAATGATTCGGTTGCTCCCCCGCTGCCTCATCGAGAGCTGTTTGCGCATAGTTCTCCAGCCCAGCCGCGAACTTTGCGATGGCAAAACACGCTAAAGCGTTTGCACGCAGGCTGCCGCGGTGGACGATTGCGGCCTCGCGCCAGATTTCTGTCATTGGTTGCGCCAACTGCGTAGTAATGAAAATCATGGACATATCGCGCAAGGTGACGTTGGTCAGTGCTGCTGCAATGGCATATCCTGCGTTTTCATCGCGCACCGCCTCATGTGCATCCATCACACCATCGGCCACGTTTTCCACGGCGGTTTTGAGCATGTCGAAGTGCTCAATGAGCGCGGGATTGTCCGAACCAATTTTGAGCTTCCTCGGCTGCTCAACGGCTATCGCTCGTTCCCGGAGGCGTTCAATCAGAGCCCTGTCTTTACTGTCGTGGAATTGGCCACCTCGAAAATAGCTGCGGTACTCCTCATAGTTTTTGAAAATCTGCTCTCCCTGCCGGGAGATTAGATTTGCATTGTCGGTCATCAGACTGTCACCGACAATGCCGACGATTTCTCCCTGCTCGTCCGTGACAACTTCCCCCGCAGCAATAGTGGCAACGCCCGCCAAACGCACCTCATGCAGGCCGCCTTCTCGCAGCCAGCCTGTAATAGGTGTGGAGTCCTTTTCAATCCCCCAGGATTCGTCGATGATAAACACATCTGCGTGAGTGCATCCTTCATCGAGCAGGAAGTCCGCGGCTGCCCGCACCAAGTCAGGATTGTTCTCCATCGAGGCCACATCCTTAATCAGCATCGGGCCAGCATGCGCTGTCGGATCAAACTCGACCTTGCCATCGATGAGATCTTCGACCTGCTGACGATACAACGCCGCAATCACTACCTGCCCCCGCGGATAGAATCCAACGATTCCCGGCAGGTTCGTCAGAAAAACACTCGGCTCAATTTCAGGCTTTTGTCCTGCACCGAAGTTCTGTTTGTTTCCCATTAATTCCTTACCCCTTTTCCCCCATTGGAATAGCTCGACAGCGGACAATCCTCTCGCCATCTGGTGGCTCTCATTGTTATCGAATCCGCAACAGCCTTGCTTGTGCGCGACCGGAAAAATCGGCCCATCTGTGGACTACTTTCTACTTGTGGATAACTGGAATAGTTTCTGCGGTATCGTGGTTGTTTACTTCAAATGACGAAAAATGTGATGCAGGAGGTAGTCGTACGTGAGTGATCCGACCGACAAGCCTCAGGGCAATATGTACGAGGTAGTTTTTCCGGTTCCTGACGTAACGGGAAGCGAGGGCCATCTGACCCTGGTCATTGCACTTAGCGGTTATGCGGATGCCGGTAATGCCGTCTCGGAATCAGCTAGTTTCCTCTTGGATGCTCTCGAGCACCGTCCATTGGTGAACTTTTCTATCGACGAGCTGATTGATTATCGTTCTCGCCGTCCCTCTGTGACGATGAACCACGACCAGATTGTGGATGTATCCGATTTGAACCTGTCACTCAATGTGGTTCGCGACAACGTCGGTAAGCCGTTCTTGCTGCTTTCTGGCCCTGAGCCAGACATGCGGTGGGAGGCTTTCTCGACTGCCGTTGCAGAGTTGGCGGAGCGCTACGATGTCGGTCGGACTGTGTCGCTGTACTCGGCTCCGATGACGGTTCCGCACACCCGACCACTGGGCATCATCGCCCATGGCACAGATAAGCGGAAACTCGGTGATATGCATACCTGGGGAAACCGCGTCACAGTTCCGGGTGCTGCGAGCCTGAACATTGAGTACGAGCTCGCAAGCCGCGGTTGTGATGCCTTTGGTTTCACCGCACAGGTGCCACACTATGTCGCGGCCTCTGAGTATCCGCTGGCGTCACTGCGGCTGTTGCAGGAGGTAGCAAAACTAGCCAAGCTCGAGCTCCCGCTTGAGGCGTTGGAGAAGGAATCCGCGCGGGTGGCGGAGCTGCTCAATACGCAGACGAATGATTCCGGCGAGGTCTCTCAGCTGGTCAATCTTCTCGAGGAACAGTACGACCAGGAAGTTCAACGTCGTCAAGAGCTGGAGACTTCTCCCCTGCTTGGACCTAACGGCGAGATGCCTTCGGCCGACGAGATTGGCGCTGAGTTCGAAAGGTTCCTCGCTTCTCAACCGCTGCGCCCAGTAGAGGATTCTTCCTCGCTTGACGACGAGGCGGAGACCCCGGCCAGCTCGGATTCCTCGGCAACTACATCAGAGGACACTGACGCACACTCGGAAGAATCCGAGTCGGCCTCGGCGGATGATAGGTCTGCGGAGTTTTCTGCAGACGGCACTGCCGAACAGCCTGAGTCAGAACAGCCTCGGGAAGAGCAGGCGGAAAGCGAAGAATCCGGTGAACCGGAACAACCTCGCCGTCGGCGCGGCTGGAAGCCCTGGTTCCGCTTCTAATCCGGGGTTACCGCTAGGGTGGGAAGCGTGTCACTATCTGAAATGCTTCCCGACCTAGCTGAGGTTCCAGAGTCCCTTTTCGACGATGCGATTATGGACTCGTTCATTGCCTGGACCAGGGATCAGGGCATCACGCTCTACCCGGCCCAGGAGGAGGCCGCTATTGGTCTCGCTGGTGGCGACCACGTCATCCTTGCCACTCCGACAGGTTCGGGCAAGTCCATGGTGGCTATTGCTGCCCACTTCTGCGCCCTCGCTCGTGGCCAGCGCAGCTTTTACACAGCGCCTATTAAGGCCTTGGTCAGCGAGAAGTTCTTTGCCCTCTGCGAGGTCTTTGGCGCTGAGAACGTCGGTATGATGACCGGCGATGCCACCGTCAACGGTGGTGCACCCATCATCTGCGCAACTGCGGAAATTGTCGCCAATATCGCCCTGCGCGACGGGGCCGACGCCGATATTGACCAGGTGGTAATGGATGAATTCCACTTCTATGCGGATCCCGATCGCGGGTGGGCATGGCAAGTGCCCTTGCTCGAGCTTTCCCGTTGCCAATTCCTGTTGATGTCCGCCACTCTCGGCGATACTCAAAAGTTTGAGACGGATTTGAAGGAACGCACGGGACTCGACGTCAACCTCGTTACAGGTACGACGCGCCCGGTACCGCTGGATTTCCACTATGTCTACACACCAGTTCATGACACGCTGGCGGAGTTGCTGGAATCCGGCAAAGCCCCAATCTACATCGTCTTTTTCTCCCAGCGCCAAGCAGCTGAACAGGCTCAGGCACTGACCGGTCTGAAGCTGCTGACGAAGGAGGAGAAGGAGCGGATTCGCGAAGAGATTGGCGATTTCCGGTTTACCACGGCCTTTGGTCGAGTTCTTTCCAAGTTGGTGCGCCAGGGCATTGGCGTCCACCATGCGGGAATGCTGCCGAAGTACCGTCGTTTGGTTGAGCGTCTCTCTCAGACTGGTCTGCTGAAGGTCATCTGTGGCACGGATACCCTCGGCGTCGGCATTAACGTGCCTATTCGCACGGTGCTGATTACCGGTTTGGCCAAGTTCGATGGCCGTCGTAGCCGTATTCTCAAGTCACGCGAGTTCCACCAGATCGCTGGACGCGCCGGCCGTGCTGGCTACGACACCGAGGGCACCGTAGTTGTCGAAGCACCTGAACACGAAATCGAAAACGCCAAGCTGCGGCGCCGTGCCGGCCAGGATGAGGCCAAACTGAAGAAGTTGCGGCTGAAGTCCGTTCCCAAGGGCGAAGTGACATGGTCGGAGAAGACCTTCGACAAAATCGTTTCTCAGCCACCGGAGCCGCTGACCAGCCGCTTTGCAGTTACCAACGGTATGTTGCTCAACGTCATTGCACGTGGTGGCGATACCTACGAACACATGCGTCATCTGCTGCGCACCAATCACGACACCCGCCACCAGCAAAATGAGGCTATTCTGACCGCAATTGAGCTCTACCGCGGTTTGGTCAACGCGGGAATCGTCGTCATGCATGGCGAGGGCGATGACTGCCGCCCCGAGCTGACAATGGAGCTGCAGCGTGACTTCGCGCTCAATCAGCCGCTGTCGCCTTTCGCCATCGCCGCGCTCGAACTGTTGGATAAGGACAGCCCGAACTACGCACTCGATGTCATCAGTGTGTTTGAGTCAATTCTGGAAGACCCTCGCCCACTGCTCATCGCGCAGCAGAAAAAGGCACGCGGTGAAGAAATCGCCGCGCTCAAGGCCGAGGGTGTTGATTACACCGAACGTATGAACATCGTCGAAGACATCACATGGCCGATGCCGCTTGCCGACGAGCTGGAGGGCGCATTCGACACCTATGCTCAAGGTCACCCGTGGGTGCGTGAGTTTTCGCTGTCGCCCAAGTCTGTGGTGCGCGAGATGGTGGAAAAGGCCATGACTTTCTCGGACGTGGTATCTGAGTATGGAATTGCCCGCTCTGAAGGTATTTTCCTGCGCTACCTCACCGATGCCTGGCGCACTTTGCGACACACTCTCCCTCCGGAAGCCGCTAACGAGGAACTCCGGGACATTGTGGAATGGCTCGGCGAGCTCGTTGTGCAGGTGGATAACTCCCTGGTGGATGAATGGGCGCAGATGGCCGATCCGGACAAGCCATTGGACGAGGAAACTCTCAAGGAAGCGGCTTTTGGCACCGACGAGTCGCGGCCCCTTACAGGCAACGAACGTGCATTTACCCGTATGGTGCGCAATCTCATGTTTCGCCACGTGCAGCTCTTTGCCTTTGAAAAGGAGGAGGAGCTGGCCGACCTGGACAACTACCTCGACGATGCGCCAGATTGGCCTGCCGCGATGGATGACTACTTCGATGAATACGATGACCTAGGGATCGATGCAAAGGCTCGCGGCGGCGATATGATTTCGATTGACCGCAAGGCTGGTGAGGGCCTATGGCATGTGATCCAGATACTCGATGACCCTGAGGGCGACCACGGCTGGCGCTTTGAAGCGGGCGTTGACTTGGCTGCATCTGATGAATACGGCGAGGTCAGGTTGGCATCGCTGCGAATTATTCAGGGATAAACGCGAAAAACCGGGCTGGAACTACCAGCCCGGTTTTGCTTATTTCATACGCTACTGCGGCATGCGCCAAGAGAGCTTTAGGCAACAGCGTCTATGTAGGCCTGCCGTACCAGTTCAGCAATTCGATTGAACTCGCCGCCGCGTACCGATGATGCGCGGTGAACCAGCCCAATGGTGCGTCCCGGCCGTGCCGGACCTTCGAATCGCGCAACAGCCAGGCCGGGACGGTCGGCCTCAATCTTGACAGCCGATTCCGGTACAAGCGACTGCCCCAACCCACCGGCAACACACTGCACGACGGTCGATAGAGAAGCCGCCCGTGTTTCCAAGCTGGAGGTCTCGCCGTGAACAGCATCGACCTTGCGACAAATATCCAACACTTGGTCGCGCAGGCAATGACCGTCGTCAAGCAGAAGCAAGTCCAAGTCTCTGATTGCCTCAAGCTTTACCTCTTCCTTACCTGCCAGCGGATGATCCTCTGGCACGACGATGTAGAACTCTTCGTCGTAGAGGTAGATCTCTTCAAAGGAAGGCACATCGGACGGCAGTGCCATGATGGCTGCATCAATGGTGCCGGAGCGAAGTGATTCGATGAGGCGCTCGGTCGGCTCTTCGACGATCCTAGGCTTTAGATCTGGCAGCTCGTCACGAACCAACTGGAGGAAGTTGGGCAGCACGTATGGAGCAACCGTAGGGATAACACCAATGGATAGTGGTCCGGACAAATCATCTGTACGGCCAGAGGCGCGAGCAACGATCTCGTCAACAATTTCAGATGCTTGGCGGGCATATGGAATCAGACCGCGACCGAGTGGCGTCACCAGCACTCGGCGAGTCGAACGCTCTACAAGCTGCACCCCCAGTCCCTGCTCAAGGGTGGAAAGCGCTTGTGACAGGCTGGGCTGTGAAATGCCGAGGCGGGCAGCGGCTTGACCGAAGTGACCGGTATCGGCAATCGCGACAAAGGCACGTAACTGAGGCAAAGTGGGCCGATAATCTCTATTACGCATACCTATAAGCCTACACGAGCTTATTAACTTTTTCCTCTTGACGGTTCGGGAATCCATAGGCATAATGGTGTGTGACCCCAAAAGGAATACATTCAGGAGGATTCCATGGCAATTTTGACTGTTGGCGACAAGTTCCCCGAGTTTTCTCTGACCGCTCTGAAGGGCGGCAACCTGCGTGATGCAAACGCTTCTTCTCCGGATGACTACTTCGAGCAGGTAACCAATGAGTCCTACGAGGGTAAGTGGAAGGTCGTCTTCTTCTACCCGAAGGACTTCACCTTTGTCTGCCCGACTGAGATTGCTGCATTCGGCAAGCTGAATGAGGAATTCGAGGACCGTGACACCGTTATTCTCGGTGGCTCTGGCGACAACGAGTTCTCCCACTTCAACTGGCGTGCAACCCACGAGGAACTGCTGGACATCCCGTTCCCGATGTTCTCCGACATCCGCCATGACCTGATGCGTGCACTCGGCGTCGAGAACGCTGACGGTGTTGCAGACCGCGCAACCTTCATCATTGACCCGGACGGCATCATTCAGTTCGTTTCCGTTACCCCGGACGCTGTCGGTCGTAACGTTGACGAGGTTCTGCGTGTTCTCGACGCTCTTCAGTCTGAAGAGGTCTGCGCATGTAACTGGCAGAAGAATGACCCGACCAAGAACATCGACAAGATGGACGTTCTGAAGCAGGAGCTGAAGTAACTCATATGAGCATCGATAACCTTCGTTCCGGTCTACCGGAGTACGCCAAGGACATGAAGCTGAACCTTGGCACTCTCACCCGTTCTACGGAACTCTCCGAGCAGCAGCTGTGGGGTACCCTGCTTGCATCCGCTGCTGCCACCCGCAACGAGACCGTTTTCTCCGAGATCGCTGAGGAAGCCAAGGAGCACCTGTCTGACGAGGCTTTCGAGTCTGCGCTTGGTGCGGCCACCGTTATGGGCATGAACAACGTTGCTTACCGCACTCGCCACATGCTCGGTGATGACTACGCACAGGTCAAGTTCGGCCTGCGCATGAACATCATCTCCAATCCGGGTGTCGAGAAGGAAGACTTCGAGCTGTGGTCTCTGGCAGTTTCTGCCATCAACGGCTGTGAAGCTTGCGTGACTTCTCACGCAAAGGTCGTCCGCGATGCTGGTCTGACCAAGGAGCAGGTCTGGGAAGCTGTGAAGATTGCAGGCACCGTCTCTGGTGTTGCACAGGCTGTCTTCGCTGAGGCTACCCGCTAAATATTCAGAGCTTAGGTTCGGCTTTTGATAGCCGAACGCTCCCCCGCAGGATTACCTGCTGACGAAATAGGGGTTAAGTGACAAAAAGTGTGTCCGCTCGGT
>NZ_KV836141.1:0-108600 GCF_001838255.1 Corynebacterium sp. HMSC073B01
AAAATCAGACACACTTTTTGTCACTTAACCCGAGGTTGTTGGCTTGTCCTTTAACTCTCCTTTAACCCTGTCCGGCACTTATGGCCAGGTTTCGGGGACTTGTCGATGGATTCTCCTGACTTATCGATGGTTTTTCGGCACTTATGCGCACGCTGTGGGCCAGGCTCTCTCACTTGTCGATGCGCTATTCACTTGTGGACACGCTGTAGCGCATCGATAGGTGAATAGCGTGGCCATAAGTCGTCGGATGCGTCGGCCAGCTAGCATTGCAACGGCTCACGAGAAGAAATGTAGAAATCTCACAACTCATTTTGTATTGAAAGTAGAAGAAAACTTGAATAGTTTTGAGATGTGCATGAGGGCAGTCGGCCCCCATCTGGGGCATTGATATAGCGGTGTTCAGTCATGAGCTTGGCTTACGGCCATATTTTAACGACCATTTGGTACCTGTTCATATCGTGAAAAGGCAACTCAAGAATGTGTAAGAAGTATTAAGAGAGAGCCCGTTTGGTGAGTAATCTTCTTCCGAGGAAAACCTGCCAATTCATAGTCGGAAGGCAAACATGAAAATTGTATTTAGAGCAATGCTGGGTGCCGCAATTATTTTTGAAGGAGTTCTTTTCCTTCTTATGAATGTGGTATCTGGTTTGCCGGGTTGGGTATTCCTGTTACCACTTGCCGTGGTGGTTGCGGCTTTTCTCTTACTGTTTGGAGGTATGTGGCAAGACTATCTCAGAAATGGCAGGTCATGGGCTTCTTCGCTGTCCGAGACGTCAAAGAAATTTGGCGTACCTCGAAAAATACTAGCGTTACTCGTTTCGGAAGTTGGTTCGCTGCTAGCTGCTTTCACCTTTTTTAAGCCTCAGAGAAATGTCGACAGTGAAGTCAGATCCTTCACAGCATATAGAAACCTTCGAACTGTTGTTTTTATGATACTGGCGCTGAGCGTTGCAGAAATAAGCATAGTGCATTTTGCTATTTCTAATGCGTTTTGGCGATATTTATTGCTGGTAATTAGTGTTTATGCCGTAGTTCTTTTATCTGGATTTTACGTAACTGTTCGGGATCATCCACATCTAATGACACCGCAAGGACTCGTACTGCGAAATGGGCGAAGGCTTATTTGCGAAATTCCGTGGTCACACTTACGTCATGCGAGCTCCGTAACGGCAGGTGAAGGAGGGGACGTAGCAATTGACGAGCACGGCAATCTCAGGGTGCCTGTTTTGAGTGAAGTGAACGTCAAGTTAGAAGTCGATTCGCAGGTCGTGGCAGAAGATCTTTACAAGGGACCAATGATGGTTTCCTCGATTGAGATTTACTGCGACGACAAAGACACATTCCTGCGTGATCTCGCTGAGGAAAGGAATGCTCATTAAGTGCTTGGCAGCTTCCAGGGCTGGTAATCAACCCCGACCTACCGCCAGAACTTGGTCATCCCGCGCTTGTCCTCGATGTTGAACTCAATCATTTTGGCCAGCAGGTCCAGCGGCATGGACTCGGCCTTGCCATCCTTTGGCCAGGGGAAGCGGACCATCATTTTTCCGTAGGAGAGGCCGCGGTCATCGAACTCGTCGGAGAACTTTTCAATACCTGCGCGGGTCGAAGATGGACGGCCTTTATTGATGAGGATGCCCTGGCGGATTTAGCGATGTAGGTAGGGGCTAGCGCTTAGCGTACTTCTCCAGGTGAGCTGCGAAGCGAGCGGCGAAATGTTCAATTGTCTCGACCTCAGGAAGAAAAGTAATCCGGACATATGTCCCGCCTTTCACATTGAAAGCGCTGCCTTGGACGATGTGAATGTGTTCTGCTTCCAGAAACGAGAGAACGAAGTCCTCATCCTTATCAATTTCGTAAATATTGCCGTCTAGTCGAATGAAAATGTACAGCGCCCCTTGCGGCTCGATGAACGAGATTCCGGGAATCTTGCTGAGTGCTGTAGTGGCAGCAACTTTTTGTTCGAAGAGGCGGCCACCGGGTCGTACTAAATTGTCGATGCTGTGTTCTTTGCCCAGCACGGCAGCAATCGCGTGCTGGGCTGGAATTGAGGCGCACATCCGCATTGAGGCCAGTAGTCGAATTCCTTTAAACAGGGTGTCCTGTTCGCGAAATCCAGTTGCAGTCACCCATCCAGCTCTCAATCCGGCCAAGCGATGCGTCTTGGAAAGGCCGGAGAACGTTAAGCAGGGGACATCCTGCGCTAGGCAAGCTGTTGGAGTGAACGAGGCTCCAGGGTACACAATGCGGTCGTAGATTTCGTCGGAAAGCAGCACTAGATTGTGCTCACGTGCGAGCTGGGCAATCTGGGAGAGAGTCTCCGGTGAGTAGATGGCGCCTGTGGGATTGTTTGGATTGATGATGACAATCGCCCGAGTTTTGGCTGTGATGGACTCGCGTATGGCATCGACGTCTGGCTGCCAATTATTTTCTTCTAGGCAGGAATAGTGCACGGGGACTCCGCCGGCGAGGGTGGTGGATGCGGTCCAGAGTGGATAGTCGGGTGAGGGGATGAGGATCTCATCACCGTCGTTGATGAGAGCTTGTAGACATAGGTTTACCAGCTCCGAGACACCATTTCCGACAAGAACGTGATTGCTATCGAGGGCGGGGAAGTCCTCATTCTGCGAGTAGTAGTCCACGACAGTCTGACGGGTGTCGCTCAGGCCGAGGGAATTTGAGTATCCAGAAGTTTCCTCGAGGCCACGGTGCATAGCGGAAAGTACCTCTGCAGATGGCCGGAAGCCGAATGGGGCAGGATTTCCGACATTGAGGGGAATGACCTTTACGCCCTGGCGCTGTAGCTCGTCGGCCTTGTCCTGAATTGGTCCGCGCAGGTCATAGAGAACATTGTCGAGGTGATGCGAAAAATGGATTGGGCAGGATAGCACTGCGCGCTTCGATACGATAGCGCTACTATGTATATTCATGGTTAACAGTAGCACGTCTATGTTGGTCGGCGAGCTGGAAACGTGGATTGCGCAACACAAAGCCGGAGAAAAGCTGCCATCCAGCCGTGAAATCACACGGTCGTATTCGGTTAGCCCGGTGACAGTGCGAAACGCTATCCACGAACTGGCTACCCGCGGACTGGTAGAAGTGCGAGTCGGCGTGGGGGTATTCGTCAGGCATCGCCAACAACTCCCACGGGCGGACTTTAGCTGGCAAGTCGGAGCGCTGGGACCTCAGCCCAATACCGGAAGGGTTCTGGCCGCCACCCAGAGAGCTTCCACTGATGAGGCAATCAGTCTGCATTCCGGTTATCCGGATGAATCTCTGCTGCCAACGAACTTGGTACGAAGAGCGCTTACCAGAGTCAGTAAATCGTACGATGCCTATCGACGAGCACCGGTGCGGGGGATGGCAGAACTGCGGCAGTGGTTTGCTTCGCAACTGGTACGGGCAAATGAGCGCGATGTGGTTATTGTTCCGGGCACACAGAGCGGGCTCGGTGCCATTTTTCGTGCCATTTCACCGAAGGAACTCATCATTGAGTCGCCTTCATATTGGGGTGCAATCCTGGCTGCTCGGCAGGCTGGGATTTCTCTACTACCAGTGGAAAGTGATGATGAGGGGCCAATCCCCGAGAGTTTGGAGAGGCTGCTACGAACGAGTTCTGCACGAGCTTTTTATGGTCAACCCACGTTCGGTAACCCTCATGGGAAACGGTGGTCGACAGCTCGTCGTAAAACAATTATTGAAATCATAAGAGCGTTCAACGCTTTCCTCATTGAGGACGATTGGGCACATGATTTCGCATTCGACGCACCTGATGTTCCGATAGCGGCGGATGATGCCGAAGGGCATGTCATCTATCTGCGATCGCTGACAAAGGTGATTTCGCCTGCAGTTCGGGTAGGGGCAGTAATTGCCAAGGGGCCGGTTCTTCAGCGGATACTCGCAGAAGTTTCAGCCGAAGCGTTGTACACCAGTGGAATTTTGCAGGCCGTGGCGCTGGACGTCGTCAAGCAAAGTG
Source organism: Corynebacterium sp. HMSC073B01 (assembly GCF_001838255.1). Classification (NCBI taxonomy): domain Bacteria; kingdom Bacillati; phylum Actinomycetota; class Actinomycetes; order Mycobacteriales; family Corynebacteriaceae; genus Corynebacterium; species Corynebacterium sp. HMSC073B01. The sequence goes on from NZ_KV836141.1 coordinate 3,974, forward strand.
CGTACGCGACGCACCTCAAAAATATGCAGGTCGCACTGCGACAGCGACGAAATGATTTGCTTGAAGCTTTATCCAGATATGCGCCGTCGGTGGAAACTCCACACGTGCCTCAAGGAGGACTCAACTTGTGGTGCAGGCTTCCCGATGGCACAGACCCCCAAGAGGTTGCCGAACGTTGCGAAGGACGGGGACTGATAGTTGCGCCAGGACGGGACTGGTTTCCCTCCGAGGAAATCGGCCCGTATTTACGCCTGAACTTCGCGGGTCCCCATCCCGAGAGATTTGTTGATGCTGCGATGATTCTGGACAGCGTGGTTTCGGGCTAGCCACTAAATTCGACGGAGACCTTCCTACCGCCAAAACTTGGTCATCCCGCGCTTGTCCTCGATGTTGAACTCAATCATTTTGGCCAGCAGGTCCAGCGGCATGGACTCGGCCTTGCCATCCTTTGGCCAGGGGAAGCGGACCATCATTTTTCCGTAGGAGAGGCCGCGGTCATCGAACTCGTCGGAGAACTTCACAATGCCGTCGCGCTCTGGGGCGATGGACATGTGTTTCTTGGCGTAGGAAAAACCGATGATAAAAGTGCCATCGAGCGTGAACATCGGCTGATTCCAGGCAATGCGAACGCCGAGTTCCGGGTACTTTTCATGAACCCATTCCAACACCTCGAGAGCGACAGCGCGCTGCGTGTCATCATCTACCCGCGAGAGGTGATTGGCGAAGAACTCGGCGATGGTTTCATCGGTCATATGCTGAACAGCCATAGCCTGGATTTTACTGTGCCATCAACTAACACCCGAGCCATCAACTAACATAACTCCGAGTGGCTACAGATTTGAATACTCAGTTTGATCCCAAAAAGGCGTGGCCAGCGCTATGGACCGTGTTACTCGGCTTCTTCATGATCCTGGTCGACGCCACCATTGTCACCGTTGGTATCAACACCATCCAGCATGAACTGGGCGGTGAGCTCAACCAGGTCATGTGGGTGACCAGTGGTTATCTGCTGGCCTATGCCGTGCCGTTGCTCATTACTGGCAGGCTCGGTGACCTCTGGGGAGTCAAGCACACCTATGTAGCGGGCCTGGTTATCTTCGTGTTGGCGTCGCTGGCGTGTGGGTTGGCGCCGTCGTTAAGCATGCTGATCATTGCCCGCGTGGTGCAGGGACTGGGGGCCGCGCTGCTGACGCCGCAGACGATGGCGCTGATTACGCAGATGTTTCCGCCGGCGCATCGCGGTGCGGCGATGGGCCTGTGGGGTGCGGCGGCCGGAATTGCCTCGCTGACGGGGCCGCTGGCCGGTGGCGTGTTGATTGAGCTGCTGAGTTGGCGCTGGATTTTCCTCATTAATGTGCCGATTGGGCTGATCGGGCTCGTTTTTGCGTTCCGCTATCTGCCGACCTTTGAGACGCACCGCAACAAGATTGATTATCTCGGTGTTGTACTCAGCGCGATTGGTATGTTCCTGCTGGTCTTCGGCATTCAGGAGGGGGAGAGTGCCGACTGGTCCGGTTGGATCTGGGCACTGATTGCCGGTGGCGTGGTGGTTCTTGGACTATTCACCGCGTGGGAGGCCAAGACCACGGCCGAACCGTTGATGCCGCTGTCCCTTTTTAAGGATCGCAACTTCACCATCTCCTCGCTGGCGATTGCTGTGACGGGGGCGCTGGTGGTCGCGGTTGGTTTCCCAATCATCCTCTTCGCCCAGAATGCCCGCGACCTATCGACCATCCAAGCCTCACTACTGCTCGTGCCGCAGGCGGTCATCTCCGGTGTCATGGCACCGTGGACTGGGCGAATGCTAGACCGGCTGAAGTTCCGTGAGTTCGCGCTGATTGGTTTTGGGTCCTCACTGGTGGGCATGCTCGGGTTCCACTACCTCATCCACGAGGACCTTTCCGTGCTGTGGCTGCTGCTGCCGGGCGCCGCATTCGGTGTGGCAAACGCGTTTATTTGGGGCACGCTGTCGACGGCTGCCACCCGCAACATCGACCCGTCCCTCGCCGGTGCTGCCTCCGGTGTGTACAACACCATCCGCCAGATTGGCAGTGTGCTGGGTAGCGCACTGATTGCCACCGTCATGGCGGCGGCGCTCAGCAGCAACCGTGGCGACTTCACCACCGCCATGAGTGACGCGATGTGGTTGCCGGTGGCACTGTCGGCCCTGGGTGTCGTGGCGGCGCTGGGGCTTAAGAATCCGAAGTAAAACGCTCCACCATGTAGTCCGCGATGCCGACGGGATCGGCTAGGAAATCCCTGGTTGCCCGTACCGCGAGGGTGTCTTCGAAGTGGGTGGTGTCGGCGTCGTCAAGCGAAATAATCGTTGCTTCTGGCGTGGCGAGCAGGATGGGGGAATGCGTCGCCATGATGATTTGTGCGCCGGCTTCCGCGAGCGCGCCGAGGCGGCCGAGGAGCTCCAGTTGGCGTAGGACCGACAGTCCGGCCTCGGGTTCGTCAAGGAAAATCAGTGATTCGGGACTGAAGCGGCGTTCGGCCAGCGTCATGATGGATTGGCCGTGGCTCATCTGGGTGAGGTCTGCCATTTCTCTGCCACCTGGTAGCTGCCCAAGCGACTCGTAATAGCGCGCGAGGTTCAGGTGCGCGTCGCCGCGAAAGAAGAACGTGTCCGGGGGATTGCGCCTGGTCAGCGCCAGTGGGACCGGGGAGGTGCGCTCTTGCGTCTTGTATCGCGAGCCACCGTCCGTATCGACACCCATCGCCGACGCCAACGCCTCCAGCACCGTCGACTTTCCCTTGCCGTTTTCGCCGGTCAGAATGGTAATCGGCGTGGTGAAGGCCATGGGGAAGGGCAGGGCGAGCTTTACGACGTACGCCGGGAGCTCGGCATCATCGTGAATACGGGCATGGCGGAGGTAGATCATGGTTGCGGCAGTTGGTCGATCTGTTTGAGCAGTTCAAAGCCGTCTGCGCCCTCGATGAACGGGACCTCCTTGTTCTCCAGCTTTTCAATTGGCACTGCCGTGCCGTGAGAGAGCACGTGCTCGCTGGGAGTGAGGTTGCGGATTGCGATGGCCGCGACCTTGTCGGGATGCTCCGCCGCGGCCGTGCCGTAGATGAGCGGGTCGTACTGGCCATCATCGCCGACGAGGATCCAGTTGATCTCGGGGAAGTCAATAAACAGGTCCCGCAGCCGCACCTTCTTGTGTTCCTTGCCCGAGCGGAACAGGCCGGTGGGCGTTGGCCCCCAGTCGGTGAGAAGCAGTGGGCCCTTCGGCAGGTTGTTGCGGTGTAGGAACTTTTTTAGTGTGCTGAAGGTGTTCCACGCTCCGGTGGAGAGATAGATGACGGGAACGTCCGTGTCCTCGTCGGTTTTGCTCGCGTAACGACGGCGAAGTTGCGCATAGAACTCGCTGAAGCCAGCGACGGCCTTGCGCTCGTCTGTCTCCTTGACCCAGGAGTTGTAGGCGGCGATGAGGGCGCGCGGCAGCATAGTGACCAAAACGGTGTCATCAATATCGGAGACGATGCCGTATTTGGTCTCCGGGGAGAGGATGAGGACCTCTGCAGGAGTGTCGTTGATGGTGATTTCGTGCCAGCCGGGTTCCAGGCCGTGATTCCTGATTAGTACCTCGATATAGCCGTTGCTATCCGTGGTGGTTTCCACCGTGCGGTCGCCGGCAGTGATGGTGACGGGAAAGTCCGCGAGTTCGACGGTAAAGAACTGCCAAAATCCGCGTTTTTTGTTTCGTTCTTCGTCTCGTTTTTTGGCCGGATCCTTCAGGAGGACACGGCCGAATACGCGCACGCGCTCTGCATTTCCGTACCCGGTGAAACCGATGATTTCCGGTTCCCAACCAGCGTTTTTGGAACGCTTGGCGGCCAGCGCGTTGATCCTTCTCTCGGTCTTGCGGACGACATCTGCCACGGACATGCTTTCCAGGATACGGGTTGACAGGACGGGGGAGGGTGCGCGTAGGTTGGTCGCCCAAGAGAAAAGTCAACCCTTTAGGAGTGTTCTCTTTTTATGCGTTTTTCCGGTAAGTTCATCGCATCCGCCGCTGTGGCAGCAGGCATGATTGCTGCCCCGACCGCGGCCGCTAACGCTGCATCAGTTAGCGCCTGGGATCAGGTTGCGGCTTGTGAGTCCGGCGGAAATTGGCAGACCAATACCGGTAACGGCTACTACGGCGGACTGCAGTTCTCGCAGCAGACCTGGAGCGGCCACGGCGGTGACCAGTACGCACCGACGGCTGACCAGGCCACTAAGGAGCAGCAGATTGAGATTGGCGAGCGCGTGCTTGCCTCCCAGGGTGCTGGCGCATGGCCGAACTGCGGTGGTCCGCTGGGTTAATCCTCCCCATCATCAAAGACCAGATCTGGCACAGCCGCGAATGACAGCCACCACTTCATGTAGTGGTCATGGCGTGCTTTCGTCTTCTGGGTAGCGCGTTTGTCAAAAGTCTGTCGGCCGAACCCGGCTAATGGTCCGGCCGGGACGGTCGCCGCGGTAACGCCGTCGGCAGAGGACCACACCTCTGAGCCGTCCTCATAAGCGGTGATATCCCAGAGCTTGTGGGTTTTCAGGTTGTGGTGCTTCCTGCATAGGCAGTGCAGATTCTGCGTGTCGGTGGGACCACCGGCTTCGGGGTCTTCCTGGTTGTACGGCGCGATATGGTCAATATCGCACTTGTACGCTGGGACTTCGCAGCCGGGGAAGCGACATGTTCCATCGCGACCGTGGACGCGGGCGACCTGCGCTGGAGTTGGGCGGTAACCATTGGTGGCGCTGTCTGCTGAGAGGCGGACATGCGTCACCTTTTGCATCCACTCCTCCGTGACCAGCGCGCCTAGCCAGCCGGCACTGTCCAGCCAGGCGTCATCACTGTGGGGCTCGCGGAAAACATTGAGCACAACTTCCGCATTGGTGCGCTGGTGGATGAGTTCCACAAATGCATCCGCCTGCGTCATTTCCTCATTCGCGCGGAAGACCGTTTCAATTGCGCACATGGCGAAATAGGCGCGGTCCGGCCGCAGTGTGAGAATGATTTGGGAGTAGCTGTCGGGACGTTCCACCAGAGTCACCGATTCCGTGTCGGTGATGGTGGGAATTGTGCCGTCGGCGCGAGCACGGTCATCCAAGTCCGCAGCAATATCACCAATTTTGGTGGTGAGCGTGCGAGGACCAATCATTGCTTGACGACGCTTCCGTGGCGTAACCAATGCCAGAATCTTCTTCTCTGCATCGGGTATTTGATCAGGCTCGATGCCGACTACGCCATGTGCAATGATGCCGAGTTGCCGCATGGATAATGCGCAGCTTTCCCGGGCGTATTCCGCCAACTGTGGCATTTTCTCCAGCAACAGGCCAATGTCACAGATACGCAGTGCTTCACTGCGGGTGATTCCCAGCCGAATGCTGATGCGAGCGGCATGGTTTTCAACGTCATCATCACCTGCAGGGCAGCAGGCTTCAATCAACTCAAGTTGGGCGCGGTTGGTAGCCCGCGCGAGTGCTGAGAGCTCATCTTCAGGATTTTCGTGAGCCCAATATGGTTCGGGTACTTGTTCGGACTTCATTGGATCCCCCTGGTGCTCCAATGGTTGTCGGTTTTCTTTCGAACTTACTTGCTATCATACGGGCATGTTTCTAGTTTGTAAAGAGAAATGAAAAGAAATATTGGGGAGTTTTCGAAGATGGTTAGCCGACTATAAAAGCACATGTTACCTGGGTGTTTGTGGGTTGTTCGCGGGGTAGCGTACCAAAATACAAATAAAACACCCGTTCGAAATTGAAAGCTTGGTAATCTCGCTTTCATAAAAGCGGAGTTGTAGAAAACAGCACAGAAACAGCGCAGACAGCGGGGAGTAAAACCATGATCATCCGACAGGCAACGCGGGAGGACGCCGCAGCAATCGCGGAGATCTACAACGAGGCCGTGATCAACACCGTCGCCATCTGGAACGATGACACCGTCAGCGCGGAGAATCGCATCGCATGGCTGGAGGCGCACTGGGACAAGGGCTACCCGGTTTTCGTCGCCACGCTTGACGACGAAGTCGCTGGATATGCCACCTTTAGCGATTTCCGTGACTTCGACGGGTTTCAGTACACGGTGGAAAACTCCATCTACGTGCATCCGAACTTTCAAGGCAGGGGAATTGGAGGCGCACTGTTAAGCGCGACCATCGATGCTGCTCGCGAGGCGGGAAAGCATGTCTTGGTTGTGGCGATTGAAGGCGGCAATGAGGGGTCGATTGCGCTGCACAAAAAGTATGGCTTTCAGCGTGTTGGGCTACTGCCGCAGGTGGGGACGAAGAACGGGCGATGGTTGGACATGCTGTTGATGCAGGTCATGCTGACAGACGGGCAGCCACCCGCTCGGCCGCGCGCTTAGCGAAGGGGCCAACACCCATGATCGTGGCGGCACCGGGGCCAACCCAGTCGCCGTAGCCGACGAACTCGATGAGGTCAGAGTCGATGCTGCGGAAAGGGTCGAGCGCTGGGCGGAAACCGGTGCACCAGATGAGGTGGTCCGCGTGGACGTCGTCAAGCGAAGAAAACATGGGCGTCCAGGTGAGTGCGCCGGAGTCGCGGGCTTTGCGGACGGGCGGTAGGACGACGATGTCGCCGATGCTGTCGGTGGCGTCCTGCCGGTAGCGTTTGAACAGGACGCGGCCGTCGACGTCGTTGGGCATCCAGCGTGGTTCGTGGCGGGTGAACCAGCTGGTGTCGATGTTGGAAAGTACCAGTTCAGAGGCAATTTGTGCGCCGGAGTTTGCCGCGCCGACAACGGCAACGCGGGAGCCTTCGAATGGCTCGGGACCTGGGTAGTTGGCCGAATGCCACTGTTTCGCGGTGGTCGTGCCGGGGTAATACGGGACGAAGGGCTGGTTGCCGGTGGCGGCGATGAGCTGGCGGGATTCGAAGTCACCGGCATCGCTGGTGAGGTGGAAGGTGCCGTCATGGGAGACGTGCGTGACGGCGACCGGGCGCTGAACGCGCAGTTCGTAGCGCTTTTCGTAGGAGCTGAGGTAGTCAATCACGTGGGAAGCGGGCGGGAAACCGTCATAATCGGGCATCTGGATGCCCGGAAGGTTGGAAAAGTCCGGGGTGGAAAAGAGCGTCAGTGAGGGCCAGACATTGCGCCAGGAGCCGCCGGGAGCGGGCTGATTGTCCAGAATGAGCGGATCAATGCCGCGTTTGTGCAAGTAATAGGCGGTAGCGAGGGCAGCTTGGCCGCCACCGACGATGATGACATCCTCAAGCATGTTTCCAGCTTAACGACGAGTGCCGCACCTCGAGCTGTACTACCGTGGAGCACCATGAGCTCGCTGTTTGATCTTTCGGACAAGCCCATCGACGAACTACCCGGTTACCAGCGCACATTCGCGCCGGGCCGACTCACGGTGGGGCTCAGCCTGCCCATCGAGCAGGACGCCGAAGCCGAGCCCAAGGACGCGCTGAGCAACCAGATTCGGCTGATTCAGAAAGTCGAACGCGCAGGCATCGCGGCGGTGTGGGCACGCGACATCCCGCTGCGCGTGGAAACATTCGGCGACGTCGGCCAGGTCTACGACCCCTGGATGTACCTCAGTTACATCGCCGCACACACCACCGATATCGCGCTCGGCACCGGTGCAGTCGTCGTGCCCTTCCAGCATCCGCTGGTGATGGCCAAGCGCGCTGCCACACTGGACAGGCTTTCCGACGGTCGTTTCCTCTTCGGCGTTGCCACTGGGGACCGACCCGAGGAGTTTCCCGCCTTTAACCAGGACAAAGGCAAGCGGGGTGAGCGTTTCCGCGAGCATATCGAGGTCTATAAAAAGGCCCTGAGCACTAGCTACCGGCCTATCCGGTGGTCCGAGGGCAAGATGGGCGGATCCGATGTGGTGCCCAAGCCGCTGGCCCGCCGAGTTCCGCTGTTGGCCACCGGCTCCTGTCAGCAGAGCCTGGAGTGGAAGGCCGCGCATACCGACGGGTGGTTCATGTACCACAAAGGCCTGGAGATGCAGAAGAAAAACATCGCCAACTGGCAGGAGGCGGTGGCGCAGGAGTGTGGCGAGGGCGTGTTCAAGCCCTTCTTGGAATCACTGTGGATTGACCTGCATGAAGACCCCGATGCACCCGCACAGGGCGGCCACTTCGGGTACCGCCTTGGCCGCAACAAGCTCATTGAACTGCTGCAATCCCAGCGCCAGCTCGGTATCAACCACGTCAGCATCAACTTTCGTACCTCGAAGCGGGATGCGGAAGAGCAGATTGATGAGCTGATTGAGTATGTGCTGCCGGCGCTCGATGAGCTCCCTACACAGACTCCGTAGCGCCCTGCCACTGATTAATCCCGCGGTCGACGGCCCACTTGTCGATCTCCGCGAGTTCTTCATCGCTAAACGGCGCAGCCTCCAGGGCGCCGAGGCTGTTCTTCAGCTGCTCCACCGACGATGCGCCAATCAGGGCGGAGGTCACTTCGTCACGGCGGAGCACCCACGAGATGGCCATCTGTGCCAGGGACTGGCCTCGTCGTGAAGCAATGGCGTTGAGCTCGCGGATGGCGGTGAGCGTGTCGTCGTTGAGGAACCCCGAGTTCATCTTGTGCGCCCCGAGACGCGAGGATTCCGGCACGCCATCCAAGTAGCGGTCGGTGAGAAGCCCCTGCGCAAGCGCGGAAAAGGCGATGACACCCATGCCTTCGTCGGCGCAGGTTGCCAGCAGTTCGTCCTCGATCCAGCGGTTGAACATGGAGTAGCTCGGCTGGTGAATGGTCAGCGGTGTGCCCAGCTCACGGGCGATTTTCTGCGCGCGACGAGTGAGCTCGGGGGAGTAGGAGCTCACGCCGACGTAGAGCGCGCGACCGGAGCGGACGAGGAAGTCGAGGGCGGCGACGGTTTCCTCGATAGGCGTATCCGGGTCGGGGCGGTGGTGGTAGAAAATGTCCACATAATCCAGCCCCATGCGCTTCAGCGAGGCATCGCAACTGGCCACGAGGTACTTCCGCGAGCCGCCGAAACCGTAGGGGCCATCCTGCATGTACCAACCGGCCTTGGAGGAAATGATCATTTCATCGCGGTAAGGAGCGAAATCCTTGGCCATGATGCGACCGAAGTTCGCCTCCGCAGAGCCCTGCGGTGGGCCGTAATTGTTGGCGAGGTCGAAGTGTGTGACGCCGTGGTCGAACGCGGTGCGCAGAATCTCGCGCTGCGTCTCGAGCGGCCGGTCATCACCAAAGTTATGCCAAAGTCCCAGCGTAATGGCTGGAAGCTTCAGCCCCGTGCTGCCGGAGCGGTTGTACGGCATTGTTTCGTAGCGGTTTTCATCGGCGCAGTACACGTCTGGGTAAGCCATGTCTACGAGGGTACGCGTGCTTAACGACGGGTAGTTGCGCACAAGGTGGCCGACAACGAGGCGCGTGGCCAAATGGTTACCCCTGGAAGTAATAAAAGTGAGCTTGCTGGGGAACAACTGAGGCAATTCGTCCGACTAATAAGGCATGACTTCAATAGCCACAGGCGATGCCGCTGGAACGCCAGCCGCAAACCCCGTCGCACAGACTCAGAAAAATGGTGGACCACGAGCATTACTGCACCGAATCCATGTCGTTGCAGGCATCTTCGTTGCGCCACTACTCGTTATTGCAGCTATCACAGGCGTGGCGTACGCCCTCGCCCCGAGCATAGAAAAGGTGGTTTACCACGAAGAACTAACTGCAACATCAAGCCTTCCCGCACAACCACTGGAAAAGCAGGTTGAGGTCGCGCAGCGCGTGCACCCTGACCTGCCGGTGACCGCGGTGCAGGTCCCGGAAAAGCCGGGGCAGACAACGCGAGTCATGTTCAATGATGAGCAGCTGAAGTCGGAGTCCTACCGACATGCGGTGTTCGTTGACCCAGGCGACTTGAGTATCAAGGGTGACCTGGTGCAATACGGTTCCTCGGCGGCGCTGCCACTGCGGGCGTGGATCTCGGAAGGGCACCGCAGGCTCTGGATTGATAGCAACTTTGGTCGCCTCTACTCCGAGACGGCAGCATCCTGGATGGGCGCACTGGCTATTGGTGGCCTCTGGCTCTGGTGGGACCGTTCGCGTCGCAAGCGGACACAGGGAACAAGTAAGAGGGCGCATCATATGCGTCGTCACGCGAATGTTGGCGTGGCGGTCAGCGTTGGACTTCTGTTCCTGACTGTCACCGGCCTGACGTGGTCGTGGGTGGCTGGAACGGGCATCGCAAAGCTGCGCGAGACGATGGACTGGTACGCGCCGAAACCAGCCATGACTGCGACTGCGCCAGCGAATTACGACTGGTCAGAGGCAGATAATGTTATGAACCTCGCACGTTCCGAGGGCCTGTCCGGGAAAGTCGAACTGACACCACCGGAAGCTGGCACGGTGTGGATGGCCAAGGAAGCCCGCGAGGAATGGCGGATGGGTATTGAGACCGTCACCGTTGACGGGTCGACCGGAACGATGGTCGATCGGATTCACTTTGCGGACTGGCCGCTGCCGGCGAAACTGACCGAATGGCTGATTAACGCGCACATGGGCATCTTGTTCGGTTGGGTGAATCAGCTGGTCCTGGCACTGATCGGTGTCGCTCTGTTGGCGATGATTGTGCGCGGGTACGCCATGTGGTTTGGGCGCGGTCGAGGTGGCCGCCCTGGCAGGCTCCCGGCGCCGACGCGTTGGCGGGACATTCGCCCGGGTGTTGCAGCAGCTGTTGTGGCGCTGCTGATTGCCTACTCGGTGGTTGCACCACTGTTTGGTGTGACGCTTGTTGGCTTCGTGATTGTTGATTGGGTCTGGCGGAAGCTGCGGAGAGGTTAGTGTAGGTTCTGTCGCCTTCGGGTTCCCTGTACCTAACGGCGTGGTAAGACCCATAAAAAACACTCAGGAGGGTAAACGCATGACAAGGTATTGGGATCACAGCGGCAGTATCTACAAAGACGACGGTCAGGAAGATTGGTGCGTTTACAATCCGTCTTTGCGTGATTGGGAGCGCACCCCGCGCGCTAAGGAAGCCTACGACAAGGCAGGACAAGACTCGTTCGACCCCATCACCGAGCAACAGGCACTCGCTGAGATTGCAGAGCAGCAGGAACAGCATGACGAAAGGGCGAAGAACAAAGTCAAGGAACTGCGCGCAAGAATGAAAGCTGTCGGCGCGCAGGCCAGGCAGACCACCGAACAGCCGTATCCAACCTTTTCTCAGCAATCCGCCGCATACCGTGAGGGCGCGCAGGCCTACAACGAGGGCAAATCTTGGCGCGATAACCCGCATGCCCCCGAGTCAGGTCTAGCCGCCCCGTGGCGCATGGGTTTCAATACCCGCAAGCAGCAGGTAGCGGAGATTAGGGCACAGCGAGCCGCCGCTGCGAGACAGGAAAACTAGGCCCTGGCCGCAAAAACGCTTAACCAAAGCTCTAAATTCCGTGCAAATTCCCGGTTCCAGCCCCGCGCAATCTGTTACACTTAGCAAAACGAAACTCAGGAGCTTGGTGTGCAGTACTTTTTCACGGTCCATGGCCGCAGAGATATCAACGCGTATGACTCTGATGAGGAAATGCACGCTGCCTTTGAACGGATTGGGCGCTTCAATCAGAAGCTTCAGGACGAAGGCCACTGGGTTATGTCCGGCGGGCTGGTACCGCCGGAGGATGCCATGACGGTGCTGCCGGATGGTTCACACAGCGATCTGCCGTACTACAACGCGATGACGTTCCCGTCAGCTTTTTGGATCGTCCAAGTCGCAGACGAGCAAGAGGCCATCAACCTAGCCCACGAAGCCGCGGAGGCGTGTGCGCAGGCCGTTGAAATGCGCGCCGTCGCCGATTAACTCACCGCAGCCCGTGCACCCGGCGCATGATGGTCAACATCGCTTGCGTCGGGATTCGGCGCATGAAGGGCACCGCAACGCTTGCCGACGACCCCCGCGCCACTAGAGCCAAAGGTCGCTCGGCAGCCACTTCGCGCATAACCACCTCAGCAATCTCAGAAGCGGGAATGCCACCTTTCTCATTGGCATTCAACTTCGTCAGCATGCGGTGGACATCAGCAGCGTAAACGGAGCCCTCATCGCCATACGTCGTCCGACGTGTAGAAATCCCCGTGTTGATGGCACCCGGCTCGACAACCGTCACCCCAATACCGAACTGCGCGACTTCACCGCGCAACGAAAGCCCGAAGCCGCGGATAGCGGCCTTCGTCGCCACGTAAGAAGAACGGTAGGACAGCGGCAACCCGCCGAGCATCGAGCCAACCAGCACAATTCGGCCACGACCGGCCTCGCGCATGCCGGGCAGCAGCTGCTGTAACAGCTCCACCTGTCCCAGAACATTGACTTGGAAGAGACGCTCAATCGCCTCGCGGGGTAGCTCCTCGAAAGCGCCCGACTGGCTCTCACCGGCGTTGGCGGCGACGACGTCGTAAGGCCCGTGGGCGACCACAGCAGCGATGTCGTCGGCGCTGGACATGTCGAGCGCCACCATCTGCACGCCCTCGGGGTGCGGCGCCTCGGCGCCCCTGCGGGACGTACCAACGACCTCGAAACCGGCCTCGGCCAGTGCCTCCGCGCATGCCCAGCCGATGCCGGAGGAAGCGCCGGTCACTAACGCACGGCCGCCACCTACACTCGGCAGTTTCGGTCCGCGGGTGAGATTCGCAAAAGCACCGGTCAGGCCGCCAATCATCGAGCCTGCACCGCCTCAATGGTCATGCCGCCCGCGCGGAGACGGCGGGACAGGGCGTCGCCAAGCGCGACAGTAGGAGTGAGCACGCCGGTAGCGTCCGGCAGATCGTCGTGGACGAGTGCGAGGGCGGCGCTGGAAATCATAATCGCGGTGCCTGCGTACCCCGGGTCTTCCTCGAGAGACACCTTGGAACGCCAGTGAATGCCGGAAGTATCGACAGTGTAGGCCTCGATGGTGAAGCGACCCTCGGCCTGTTCTTCAGCGCTCGGGCCCTCACCCGGCTTCGGCAGCTTCTTATCAATGAGCTTGGCCGTCGGCCCGAACGCCATCGCCGCCAGCGCCAACCTAGAGACAGCCGCGAAAATATTTGCGCGCACGAAAGCTCTCGGACCGCGGCCGACATTGAGTAGCTCGCGGTAGCGGAAGGAATCACCGTAATCCGCCAGCATCGCCGAGCGCTGAACAATGCGGGTGTTGAACGGCGACATGAAGAAGGGCGCTCGCCAGTGGCGGCGGAAGCGCGCCGGGCGCAGGTCGACGCCGAACTTACCCTGGTCGGGACCCGGCTCAGCCAGGGCGTACTGATCCGCGATGATGCGACGCAGCTTGGGGTCCTTCTTGGCTTGTGCAAGCTGGACGCGGACCGAATCGATGGTGCCACCGGAGACACCGCCCTTGACGTGCTTGAACAGCAGGGTTGTCTCACCGAGCTTGGTGTGGGCCGCCTCGTGGAGCTCGCGGACAGCGACGTCGGAAGGAATCGAGTCGAAGCCGCAGGAGTGGACAATCTTCGCTCCGGTCTGCTGCGCCACCTCGTGGTTATTCGCGATGGAGTCGTGGACGAACAGCACCTCGCCACACAGGTCGACGTAGTGAGTACCGGCCTTGGCGCACTCGGCCACCAGGGTGCGACCGTACTTCGCGTACGGCCCCACAACGGTCAGCACCACCTTTGTACTGGCCGCAAGCTCAGCCACCGCCGGCTGGTCGGCGGCATCCGCAACAATGACCGGCCAGTCCGATACGCCTGCGTTCTCCGCGACGTCGGCAAGCTTCTGAGCGTTCCTGCCTGCAAGCGCCACCTTCGTCTGACCGGCGTGTTTAGCCAGATAGTCCACAATCAAGCGGCCCACGAAACCCGTGGCACCGTAGACGACGATGTCGTACTCGCGGTCGTGGTTGCGACTCTGTGGCTGTGCGGAAGAAGTAGTCATGCCTACGAAACTAATAAAACAAAAGCGATACCGCGGGCGAATTAAAAAGGTTTTCTGAATCCGTGTATTCAGCGAGGGGTTTGGAGGGAGGGCTAACCTAGGACAAGTGACTAGCGCTAACGAAAACCCCGAACAGATCGAAGGACTACGGCCAGAAGATCCCGGATTCCGTCGCGCGCTTATTGCTGTGCTTTTCGCTGGCTTGGCATCGTTCCAAGCGCTCTACGCAACGCAGGCGCTACTGCCCACGCTTTCCGACGAGCTATCGGTCGACCCCGCCACCGCCGCGCTGACGGTATCCGCCACCACCGGTGGCTTGGCCTGTGCGATTATCCCGGTGTCCATTTTGTCGGAACGCTTTGGACGCAGGCGCGTCATCGTCATCAGCGCATTTGTGGCAACGCTACTGGGGCTCGTGGTGTCAATCGCGCCGGGCATCGGTTCGATGATTGCACTGCGCCTGTTGCAGGGCATTGTCATTGCCGGTGTGCCCGCAGTGGCTATGGCGTATGTCAGTGAGGAAGTCCACGCCGACCACGTCAGTCGCGTGATGGGGCTGTATATCTCGGGCACGACGGTCGGTGGCCTGCTCGGCCGTATCATTCCGTCCATTGTGCTGGAGTTCGCCTCCTGGCGGGTGGCGATTGCGGTCTCGGCGACGGTGGCGTTCATCTTCGCCATTCTGACCTGGTACTTCCTGCCGCAACAGCGCAGGTTTAAGCCGAAGAAACTGTCGTTTGCAGGGGAGGGGCAGGCCATTGCGCGACATTTGCGCGACCCGCGCATCCTGGCGCTGTGCGCCCTGGCGTTCCTGTTTATGGGAGCGTTTGTCTCCCTGTACAACTACCTGGGCTTCCGACTGGGCGATAAGTTCGGGCTCTCCCCGGCACTGGCAGGGTTCGTATTTATTCTCTACCTGTCGGGCACGTGGTCGTCGGCACGCGCGGGTGTGTGGGCGAAGACGGTGAGCCGCCGTCGCCTCATCGCCATTGCGACTCTGGCGGCGTGCATGGGCCTGGGGCTGGCGCTGCTGCCGTGGTTGTCCGCGCTGATCGTGGGCGTGCTCGTGTTCACGGCATCGTTCTTCGTGGCGCACTCGCTGTCCTCGTCCGGCGTGGGCCTGGTGGCACAGCGCGACCGCGCCGAGGCGTCATCGATGTATCTGTTCAGCTACTACGCGGGTTCGTCCATTGTCGGTTGGGTATCCGGCATGGTGTTCAGTCGCTTCGAGTGGGCAGGGCTGATTCCGTGGTTGGTGGCGCTGTCCTTCATCGCGGGCGCGTGTGCCGTAGCGGGGTTGAAGCCGAGGCGCTAAGGGTAACGCGGTAGGGGGAAAATCGCCAGCAAGGTACATTTAGACACCAAGAAACGAACCCTTAATGTAAAAAAACGGTGATTTTTTACATTAAGGGTTCGTTTTTAGGGCACTATATGTAGAAAGCATCATGTAAAAAGCATTGGAAACAGAAGGGGGGAGACTCGCCGTGAAGCACTATCCGCTTAAGAGGATCTTCCACATGTCTGCACACGATGCGGAACAGGCAGTGGAGAGCGAGTACCAGTCACGCAAAGACTCCCCGTCGACGATTCAGTGGCACTTTCCGCTGGGGCAGTGGCCACTCTTTTGCTGCATTACAAGCGATCTCGCAGCCAAGGTTGAAAAGATTCTGTCTCTAGAGCTGCAGATTTCACAGTTGTGGAATCGTCTGCCGGGTGCAGCGCGGACTCACTATCTCTTCAATCTGCTCCTGGCCGAGGTGGTAGCCACCAATGAGATTGAGGGAATCCACTCCACACGGCGAGAAGTCGCCGAGGCGTTGGACAACACTTCGGGAACCCAGCACAAGCGCTTTCATGAGTTCAGTCAGCTCTATTTCCGGCTGGCAAACGATGAGCGGATTGAGTTTCCGACAACGCTCACAGGGATCCGGCAGCAATACGATCAACTTCTCGGCGATGAAATTGGCGCCGAGGATGAGTTAGACGGTGAACTCTTTAGAGCATCAACGGTCACAATTACCGATGGGCAGCGACAGATTCATCGCGGTGTTGAAAGTGAAGCTGCCATTCACCAACTTCTCAATGAGTTCCTGGAAACGGTGAATTCCTCAGAGGACAATCGGCTTATTCGAATCCTGGCAAGCCATTTCATGTTCGAGTTCGTTCACCCGTTTTATGACGGCAATGGTCGGATGGGGCGTTTTCTGCTGTCAGTGGCTTTGCGGGAGAGACTCTCACCTGCCACAGCGCTGACTATTTCTCGCCAACTCGCTGAGGATAAAGCGAAGTATTACAAGGCTTTTACCACTACGGAAGACCCAATGAACCGGGGCGAAGTCACGTTCTTCGTCGAGGTGATGGCTGATGTCATTCTGAATGCTCAGCAGTATTTGCTGGAAGAGCTGCAGATGAAGTCCCACCAGTGCGAGAAGCTTGAACAGCGGGTAGCTGAGCTAACCAACTCGCCCGAGCAGGCACTGTCCGTGTCGCTGACAGACAACGAAATCGGGACGCTGTTTGTCCTGGCACAGGTTCGGTTGTTCGGACCTGATTATGGAATCAAGCTCGAACACGTCGCCGACACCATCGGCAAGGAGAAGCGGACAGCGCGAAAGTATCTCGCCGAGTTAGAGGCTCAAGGACTGGCAACGCCGACGAGCCGTCGCCCGCTGCGATTCCAGCTAGCGCCGGCTGGCGTAGACCTTCTAGGCCTTGAACCCACCGAACACTAATCTGCTTCCGGAACCTACTTCTGGCCCACAATCAGCTCAGTGCCTTCAGCTGAAAGCGATGCCTGACCAGCGGGCTTACGCGACGGACCAGAAACAACCTCACCAGTAGCAATATCAAAGTGGGAGTTGTGGTTCGGGCAAATCATCACACCATTGCTGACCTCGGTGATACGACCATTCTGGTGCGGGCAGGAACTGGAGAAAGCGGCGAACTTGCCTTCCTCCGGCTGCGTGACGACGTAATTGCCGATCACCACACCGCCACCAACCGGAATGTCGGCAGCGTCAACCTTCTCCACCGCAGACTTTGGTGCACAAGCGGCTACGAGTGCGCCAGCTGCAGTGGCGGCAGTTCCCAGGAGGAAACGACGACGGGAGCACGGGGAGACATCAGAACTCATGGCACTGAGATTACCTTCATTTGATTACCTTTATTTCTGATAGGAGCGCTCACCGAAGATGGCGCGTCCCACACGCACGGTGGTCGCCCCCTCGGCGATGGCTTCGTGGTAGTCGCCGGACATACCCATTGACAGTTCGTCGAGGCTGACACCGTCCGGCAAATCCCCGAGCAGACTGTCCCGCAGCTCCCGCAGCTCCGCGAAGGTCTCGCGCACATTCGGATCATTCTGGGCCGCGATGGTCATAAACCCGCGCAGGCGCAGGTTCGGGTATTCGCCATCGGGCCCAAACATGCGGACAAACTCAGCCGCGTGGCT
Source organism: Corynebacterium sp. HMSC073B01 (assembly GCF_001838255.1). NCBI lineage: Bacteria > Bacillati > Actinomycetota > Actinomycetes > Mycobacteriales > Corynebacteriaceae > Corynebacterium > Corynebacterium sp. HMSC073B01. The sequence continues at coordinate 21,282 of NZ_KV836141.1, forward strand.
CGGTGCCAGACCCGACTTCTGCGGCTCGCGGGAGGCGTTGACCTGAATCAGCACATCGAGCGTGCGCTCGGAATCAGCCAAGCGACGCTGCAGTGCTCCGGCCACCTTCGGGCGGTCCAGAGCCTGAAACTCATCGGCACAACTGACCAAGTGGCCAGCCTTATTCGTCTGCAGCGGACCAATGATGGCCATATGTGGTGCCTTGTCGCCGAAGGCCTCCCGGAATGCCTCTGCCTTGGCCACCGCTTCTTGGACGCGGTTTTCCGCTAGGCCAGCGCAGCCGGCTGCTGCGAGCTCCGGCCAGGATTCCACCAGGGCGTCGACAGGCACAGTCTTGCTGACGGGCAGCAGGCGGACCTCGGAGGGCTGGCGCCCGGCTCGTCGGCAAGCGTCGTCAATCTCGGAGCGAACCTTGCGATAGTTTTCCACGAACATACCTCCCACTCTAAGGCCTGAGTAGGAAGAACTGTGCGGTAGTGTCGAATCATGCTCATGGACAGACTCTCGACGCTTTCCGTCATGCAGAGACGGATCTTGGCAATTGTATTTGGGCTGGTGTCGCTGGTCGTTGTCATCGACTTCATCTATCTTGCGGCAACTGCCTACATGATGGACCTCGAGGTCTTCCAAGACGCCGGCTGGGCACTACGACGAGACCAGGATCTCTACTCACCAGAGTTTCCCACCAGATCGGGTTTCCGCTTCATCTACCCACCGTTTGCGGCGCTGCTGTTTTACCCGCTGACCTGGGCAGGACCGGTGACCCTGCAGATCATCTGGACATTCGCCACGCTGGCAGCGGTGTGGGCGATGCTGTGGATGGTCTTCACTCGTCTCGGCTCTGAGCGTCCGAAGCTGATGGCTACCTGCGTGCTCGGTGTTGTGATGCTACTCGACCCGCTGCGCGCCAACGTACTCTTCGGGCAGATCAACGTCTTCCTCGCGCTGCTGGTGGTCTCCGATGTGCTGGGCTTTTTGCCCAAGAAACTGCGTGGACTGGGCGTGGGTATCGCGGCGGGAATTAAGATCACCCCCGCGGCATATGCGCTGGTGTTCCTCATGCGCCGTGACTTTGCGGCCGTGGCCAAGAGCTTCTGCTGGTTCCTGGTGACCGTCGCTATTGGTTTCGCCGTGCGCTTTAAGGAGTCCATCTACTTCTGGACCGATGAGTTCTTCGCCGGCAACCGCGGTGGAGCCCCGACCTATGAGGCCAACCAGGCGTTCAGTGGTCTGCTCGCCCGCGCCGGGGTGGAGGGCACCGCGCTCGATATTGGCATCTACGGTTTCTTCCTCATCGGTGCCATCGCCGCTGCTTTCGTGGCTTGGATCTACCACCGCAATGGTTATGATGTCGCAGCCCTTGGTTTCGCTGCGCTGGCGGTCAGCTTCGCCGGGCCATATGCGGTCAGTCACCACTGGTCGATCGTCATGGTCTTCGTGCCGCTGGTGCTCTTCATCCGCGAGATTGGACACATTATTGTCGGCACCCTGTTCATGATTGCCAACTGGTGGGCACCGTACAAGGTGTTCGTGGGCAATGACTTCGGCCACGCTGCCAATGTGGGGCAGTGGTTCTACGGCAACATGCAGGGAATCATGGGGGGCGTGCTCTTCTTCACCTGCCTGGGCTACGCAATCTACCTCTGGCGCAAGCCCAGTCGCGTGCGGGCACAGGCAGCTGCTTAACGACGGCGCTTCGTTCTCGCAGTAGCCTGCTCCTCCCACGGGTTCTCCGGCCACGGGTGCTTGGGGTAACGGCCCCGCATCTCGGAGCGAACCTGTGCGTAGGCGCCATTCCAGAAACTTTCCAAGTCCTGAGTGACTGCGAGGGGTCGCTGAGCCGGTGACAGCAAATGCATTGTCACCGGCTTTTCCAATACCTGCGGGGTCTCCGCCAGGCCGAAGCACTCCTGCAACTTCACAGCCAGGACAATCTGCGCCTCTTCGTCGGTCGGGTCCTCCGGGTACTCCAGGCGAATCTTCGAACCGGAGGGGACCTCAAGGCGTTCGGGCACCAGCCGGTCGAAGTCCGTGGCCTCCGGCCAGGGCAGCAGGCGGCGGAGGTGCTCGGCATCTAGCTTGGGTGGGGTCAGACGGTCCAGCTCGCCAGCAAAGAGGAGCTCGGCCTGGGCCGCGAGCCCTGCGGGGGAGACATCCGGCCATGGATTACCGCGATGAGCGTGGAGAAAGGCCATGCGGCGGCGGAGCTGTTCGGTGTCGCGGCCGAGGTTGGAGGAGGCGTCGGTAAGCGCGTCGGCAAGCCAGGCGGAGTTGGCGGCGATGCACTGCTCGGGCGTCGGGGAGACCTGGCGGGAGGACAGTTCGATGGCGCCGAGCAGGTCGCGCTCGCGGGCGCGAACGCGGCCCTGTTCGACGCGCGCCGTGGTCTCCGTGCGGGCGAGGTGCCCGGCGGCGAGCATGGCGATTTCCAGGTCAATCGCCTCGCCGTCGCGAATCAGCGCGCGCCCATGGGAGAGCCGCGAGATGTCGGCGGCCGCGATCCATTCGTGGCCGCGCAGGTCAGAACCACGGGCGAGTTCCGCAGCGGTGCCGCCGGTGAAGAGGTATTCGTCGGAGTTCGCACTGCGGCGTCGCCCGATGAAATCCGGCCACGCCAGGGCCGTGACCAGCGCGGGGATGTCCGAGGGCAGCAGGTTGGCGGGGGCCTCAGTATCCAGCTCAATGCGGCGCACCTGCTTGACCAAGCCGCGGGCATCGGTGAGTTTCTCCACTGCGCGTGCGACCGCGTCGGCGTGCTCCGGCATCATGGCCGTGGCGGTCAGCAGCGCGCGTCCCATGCGCGGATGCACCGGCAGGGTAGCCAGGGTGTGGCCGAGTTCCGTGATGTCACCGGCCTCATCAACAGCGCCCAGACCAGCCAGAATGCGGTTTGCGACCTCCGCGTGGTGGGGTGGTGGGGCGTCGAGAAGCTTCAGTCCCTGCATCCCAGGCGTGCCCCACGCGGCGGCGTCGAGGAGCGCCTGGGTCAGGTCGGCGACCTCGATTTCCGGCGCGGGCCAGGCGGGAAAGGACGCGAATTCCGACTGGGAGACGCAGCGCACCACGATGCCTGGGCCTTCACGTCCCGCTCGGCCTGCGCGCTGGTTCGCCGAGGACTGTGCACACGAGCTGGTGACCAGGCCGGAGAAGCCACGCGCAATGTCGAGTCGCGGTCCGCGCGCGAGGCAGGCGTCGACAACGGCGCGCACGCCCGGCACAGTCACGGATGATTCCGCAATCGCGGTGGACACAATTACGCGTCTACCATCCGCTTGCCGACGGAACACGCGGTCCTGCTCCTCGGAGCTCTGCTGGCCGTGCAGCGTCAGCACCGCCACCTCCGAGGAGTCCGCGATATAACCGGCGCAGCGTTCCACCTCGCGGATGCCGGGGAGGAAAACCAGCACATCACCGGCGGCTTCTTCCGCGAGTGTGCTGGCCTGTGCAGCAACGTGCTGCAGGAAGTCGTCGGTCACACCGCGTGCATCCAGCCGCTGCGGAAAGGGCGCGTAGCGGATGTCCAGCGGGAAGATCTCTGCCTCCGCCGCCACAATGGGGGCCGGGGTGGAGCCGCCGAGCAAGGCCGCGAACTTCGGTGCGTCCACCGTTGCCGACATAGCGACAAGGCGCAGGTCATCGCGGATATCCCGCAGGTCGCGCACCATTGCCAACGCCAGGTCGGTGTCCAAGCCGCGTTCATGCACCTCATCGATGAGCACCGCGCTGGCATCCACATCGCCGTCGCGCAGCAGTCGGCGCAGCAGCACACCGGGAGTGACAAACTCCACGCGGGTGGCGCGGGAAACTTTTGCGTCGCCACGCACCGAGTAGCCAACTTCCTCACCGAGCTTCGTGCCCGACAGCTGCGCCAACCGCCGCGCTGCCGAGCGCACCGCCACGCGCCGGGGAGCCGTGACCACAATGCGGCCGCCCAGGGTGTTGGCCACCGCCGGTGGAACCAAAGTGGTCTTGCCGGTACCCGGTGGGGCCTGGACTACTACGTCGTGGTCGCGCACGGCGTCGGCAAGCGAGGCGAGTTGCGACGCGAACGGCAGGCCTGCAGAAATGTTCTGCAAATTGAACTGGATTTCGGTGCTCATAGAACTGGTAGTAACTCCGGAAAGACGGGTAAAGTGCCCGCATATGCAGGACTTATCTCGTTTTGGTTGGCTTTCAGTGGGGGCGGCGGTCGTCACCATCGCGCTGAAGTTTTGGGGCTACACTCTGACCGGATCGGTGGGCCTGCTTTCCGACGCGACGGAGTCGATTGTCAATCTGGTTGCGGCAGTTGTCGCAATTATTGTGCTCAAGGTTATCGCGCGGCCCGCGGACCGTGATCATGAGTTCGGCCATTCCAAGGCAGAGTACTTCTCGGCCGGGCTGGAAGGTGCCATGATCTTCGTGGCGGCGGCGGCCATTATTTATGTCGCCATCGAGCGGTTGGTGAACCCGCAGCCGATTGAGCAGATTGGCCTGGGCCTCGTCGTGACCGTAATTGCCTCGGTGATCAATGGTGCGGTGGCGCTGATTCTGCTTAAGGCCGGGCGCCAACACAACTCCCTGGCTCTGACCGCCGACGGCAAGCATCTTATGACCGATGTGTGGACCTCCGCCGGTGTTCTGGCGGGTGTGGCTCTGGTGTGGATTACTGGCCTGTGGTGGCTCGACCCGATTATCGCGCTGGCGGTGGCCGTAAACATCCTGGTCACCGGTTTCAAGCTGCTGCGCGATTCCGGTAACGGCCTGATGGACAAGGCCATGGAGGGCGAGGACCGCGTGGCGGTGGACGAGATTTTGGCCTCGCACCGCAATCGGAATCGGGGCATTGACGTTCACGAGATTCGCACTCGTGTGTCGGGGCATCAGCAGTTCATTGAGTTCCATGTGCTGGTGCCGGGCGCGTGGAGCGTCGAGCGCGGCCACGATGTGCTCACTGCGATGGAGGATGAGCTGCGGGAGCGCTTCCCGGGTGTGCATATTTCCTCGCATCTGGAGCCGATCGAGGACGAACGCGCCTATGGGGATGTGCAGTTGTAACGCGCGTGAGGCAAATTCCACGAAAGCGCTGAAAGTGATGAGCCTTACACTTTAAGATTGTGAATACAAAATCATGCACTGTTTAAGTCCACTCGAAGGAACTGCATAAATGACCTCCGAAGCCTCAACCACTTCCACTGGGGATAGCCGTTTTTCCGCGAAGAGCCCGAAGTTGCCGGAGCCGTGCCCTCGGCAGGACATCATTATTCCGGCAAATGACCGCGTCCTGCTGCGCGGAACCATGTTCCGCCCGAAGGAGAACCCAGAGAACATTCCCAACGGCATCATCACCGTTCACTCCGGTACCGGTGTGCCGCAGGGTTTCTACCACCGTTTCGCTGAGACCGTGGCAGAAAAGGGCTACGGCGTTATCACCTATGACTACCGCGGAATTGGCCAGTCCGCTCTGAAGACTGACCAGAACAATGAAGACATCCGGATGTCGGACTGGATCACCAAGGATATTCCGGGTGTGATTGAGTGGGCCAAGGAGACCTACCCGGACGTGCCGCACTTCGCTGTCGGTCACGCGGTTGGTGGTCACGGCATCGTCTACGCCGGCTCCGAGGGCACCTATGACGCAGCGGCGTTGGTCAACTGCCGCGGTATGCGTATTTCCAAGGTGCCGTCCGTGGCGGGCAAGGTCCGCGCATTCTTCATCTTCAATATTCTCGGCCCGATTAGCGGTTTCATCACTGGCCACATTCCGGCGTCGGCGTGGCGTCTAGCTGTTGAGCCGCCGAACGGTGTCATGCGTCAGTGGGCTCGCTGGGCTCGCAAGGAAGGCTACTTCTTCGACGATTCCGAGTTCGACTTCGCTAACCGCTTCTCCAAGGCTCCGCAGCCGTTCCTGTCCATCCGCGTTCCGGATGATTACTGGACTGAGGAGTCCTCGGCAGACCTGATCACCAATGTGATGAGCTCTGCTGAAAAGATTGAAAAGCGCCAGGCTCAGCCGGCTGGTGGCAAGGGCGTGGGCTACGGTGGTTACTTCCGCTCCGGTCACGAGAAGGAGTGGGACGAGCTGTTGGCCTGGTTCCAGGCCAACAAGGGCTAAGTAGGAGGTTTTATGGCGATTTCCCAGGTAGAAACGCCTTTCGGCGCGCTTGGAATCGCCACCTCCGCTCGCGGGGTCGTCGAAGTCAATCTCTTAGGCCCCGTGCTTGACGACGACCCCAGCGCCGCCGACCCCGAAGCGCAAGCGGTGGCGGAACAGGCAGCGCAGCAGTTCCGCGAGTACTTTGCCGGGCAGCGCCGCGAGTTTGCGCTGCCGCTGGACTGCGACATATTCACCCAGGATTCTTTCCGCGCTCGTGCGCTGACCGCACTGCGCGACGTGCCGTATGGCCAGGTTGTGACCTACGGTGAGCTCGCTGAAATGGCCGGATCACCCCGTGCCGCCAGAGCTGCCGGCTCGGCCTGTGCCACCAATCCGCTGGGCATTCTGATTCCCTGTCACCGCGTGGTGCCCGCCAGTGGGGGAGTGGGGTCTTTCGGATCCTATGCCGGCGGCCGCGAAATGAAGCGCTGGCTGCTCGAACTCGAAGGTTGGCAAACAGTTATTCTTTAATGCATGACTTCGCATTCTCCGCGCGACCAGTTCGCCACCGAATTTGAGAACATCATCCGCAACCGCCGTGCCACGCGCGTCTACGCTGACGAACCGCTTGACGACGCTGACGTGCGCCGCCTCCTGGAGCTATCTCTGGAAGCTCCCAGCGCCTTTAACATTCAGTCTCGGGCTATCGTGCGCATCGAGGACCCTGAGGTGCGCCAGCAGGTAGTGGAAGCTGCCGGTGGTCAGAAGCAGGTTGCCAATGCGCCGCTGCTGCTCGCCTTCATTGGTGAGCCGACCGGCTGGAAGCGCGGTATTCCACGCCTGGTTGAGGCCAACAAGGCGACTGGCCTGTGGGACGAAGTTGCCGCTGCCGAGCGGGAAGCCTCGATGACCTCCTTCCATAAGGTCCGCGAGGAAAAGGGTCTCTCCCGCGAGTTCGCAATCCGCGACGCCATGATTGCCGCTTCTTTCGCTATGGTCACTGCCAGCGCCTTTGGTTGGGCTAGCTCCCCGATGACGGGCTTTAGTGAGCAGAAGGTCAAGGAAGCTATCGGTGCCGGTGACACCGATGTGGCGGTAGCGCTGTTGCTGGCCATCGGTGTCCCGGGTGAGTTCCCGGCTCACCCGGGCCGTTTCGAGTTCGAGCAGCGCGCCTACACCGACCGCTACGAAGCGTAGCAGCCCTAGCCCTACAGCGCGAGCGCTACCTCAACGGCCTGGCGGATGGCACGCTTTGCGTCCAGCTCAGCGGCCACGTCCGCGCCGCCGATGATGGTGACATTGGAGTTATCGCCGGTGACGCTCTCGCGATCCTTGCCGCCCAGGCAGTCCAGATTGGATATCTGACCAGTACAGACAATCACGTTGTCAACCGCGATGACCTGTTGCTTTTCATCGATGGTGATGTGCAGGCCCTCGTCATCGATACGGTTGTAGGTGACGCCGGTGTACTGCTTGACACCGGCCTTCTTGATCTCCGCACGGTGAACCCAACCAGTGGTCTTGCCCAGGCCCTTACCGATGCGGGAGGTCTTGCGCTGCAGCAGGTGCACCTCGCGCTCGACCTCAAACTCCTCAGCCGCGCCAGAGACCGTGCCCGGCTTGGTCAGACCCGCGCGGAACTCCGCAGGGTCACCGACGCCCCAGGCGTCCTTCCAGGCCTCGATGGTCTGGTTCGGCTTGCGCGTGAGGTACTCACACACGTCCACACCGATACCACCAGCACCGATGACGGCCACCTTGTTACCGGCCTGCTTCGCACCCGAGAGCAGTTCGTCGTAACGAATGACCTTCTCGTGGTCGATACCGTCAATGCCCGGGATACGCGGGGTAACACCCGTGGCCACAATCACGTGGTCGAACTTGGCCTTGAGCTCGTCGACGTCGGCACGCGTGTTTAGGTGAACCGGAACTTCGAGCACCTCCAGGCGACGGGAGAAGTACTTCAGCGTCTCGCCATAGTCCTCCTTGCCCGGAATCTTTGCGGCGAGGTTGAACTGGCCACCAATCTGGTCGGCGGCTTCGAAGATCTCCGGGTGGTGACCGCGCTGAGCTGCGGCTTCCGCGAAAGCGAGTCCAGCCACACCAGCGCCGATGACGGCGACGCGCTTGGCCTTGTCCTTTGACACCGGCACGGATACCAGCTCGGTTTCGTAAGCCGCCTTTGGGTTGACCAAACAGGTGGAGCGCTTGGCCGCGAAGGTGTGGTCCAAGCAGGCCTGGTTACAGGCGATACAGGTGTTGATCTGGTCAGCTCGACCATCGCCCGCCTTGATGGCGAAGTCTGGGTCAGCCAGCAGTGGGCGGGCCATGGAAATCAGGTCCGCATTGCCGTCAGCGAGGATCTTCTCCGCAACCTCGGGGCGGTTGATTCGGTTGGAGGCTGCCACCGGGACGTCGACAAGCGAACGGAGACGACCCGTCAGGTCCGTGAATGCGGCGCGCGGCACGGACGTAACGATGGTGGGGACGCGTGCTTCGTGCCAGCCGATACCGGTGTTGAAGACATCGACGCCAGCCTCGACCAGACGCTGCGCGAGTTCAGTGGTCTCTGACCAAGTCTGGCCGTCTTCCACCAGGTCAAGCAGCGAAATGCGGTACTGCAGCAGGAAGTCCTCGCCCACCTCGGCGCGAATGCGACGGACAATTTCGATGGGCAGGCGCATGCGAGCCTCGGCGCTGCCGCCCCAGTTGTCCGAGCGGTGGTTAGTGCGCTCGGCCAGGAACTGGTTGAGCAGGTAACCCTCGGAGCCCATAACCTCGATGCCGTCGTAACCAGCACGTTTCGCGAGCTTCGCGGCGCGGACATAAGCGCCGATAGTGCGCGAGACATCAAAGCCGGTGAGGCGATGAGCCTTAAACGGGCTAATCGGCGACTGACCGGTATTGGCGGAGCGGGCCAGCGGGCTGTAGCTGTAACGACCGGCGTGCAGCACCTGCAGCACGATGTGGCTGCCGTGGGAGTGCACGAGGTCAGTAACGCGGCGGTGATTGTCCGCCATGCGCTTCGACGCCATCATCGAACCGGCCGGAGTCAGCCAACCTTCGATGTTGGGAGCATAACCGCCGGTGACGATGAGCCCCACGCCACCTTCGGCGCGTCGACCAAGGTAGGCAGCCAGCTTGGGGATATCACGGGTGCGATCTTCCAGGCCGGAGTGCATTGAGCCCATGATGATGCGATTGCGCAGAGTTAGAGGACCGACGTCGAGAGGGGAGAGAAGATGTGGGAAGTGAGGCTGGTCAGACATGCAACCAGTATCGCGGTTTTAGCGGCTGTGTATGAGGTGAATCGGAAAAATTCCGGCACAGTTTTATATACGTTTCACGTGGAACATCAGGTGTAAAGCACGCGCAGTCTTCGGCGCAGGAGGGTGTCGTATGACTACAGTCGGGAATATTAGTAGACGCATGTAGCAAGGAGTTGAGCCCCCATGACCTCTGAAACTTCAACTAATGGCAAGAAAGTAGCTGTAGTTACCGGTGCTTCTTCCGGTATTGGTGCAGCCACTGCCAAGCAGTTCGCAGCTGAAGGTTTCCGCGTTGTGCTGGGAGCCCGCCGCGAGGACAAGCTGGAGGCTGTCGCGGAGGAGATTCGCGCTGCCGGTGGTGAAGCGACGGTCTACAAGGTTGACGTCACCTCTGACGCCGATGTGGCGGCGCTGGCTAAGGCCGAACCGCGCGTCGACGTGCTGGTTAACAACGCCGGTGGCGCCTGGGGCATGGAATCGGTTGAAGGCGCTGTCGAGGAAAAGTGGCGCTGGATGTACGAGGTCAACGTGCTGGGCACCCTGCGCGTCACCCGCGCGCTGCTGCCCGCATTGAAGTCCACTAGCGGCATTGTGCTCACCGTCGGCTCGATTGCCGGCCGTCAGGTCTACACCGGCGGCGCCGGTTACAACGCAGCCAAGCACGCTGAGCGCGCGCTGGTGGAAGTCCTGCGTCAAGAGGTTGCTGCCGATGGCGTGCGCGTCACCGAAATCGATCCGGGGCGCGTCCACACCGACTTCTCACTCGTGCGTTTCGACGGCGACGAGACCAAGGCCGCAGCGGTCTACGATGGCGTTGAGTCGCTGACCGCCGATGATGTTGCCGACATCATTGTGTTCGCGGCCACCCGTCCGAAGCGCGTCAACATTGACTTCCTGCAGGTGACCCCCATCGACCAGGTGGGCGGCGCGAAGCCGAAGAAGTAAACCGACTACATAGAGGAGCCGTACATGAGCATCGATATTGCCGCTGACACCAAGATTGCCCTGGTCACGGGTGCAAGCCGTGGTATTGGCCTGGCGGTCGCCAAGGATCTCTCCCGTGACCACCATGTCATTGTGGGCGCTACCAGTGCTGAGTCTGCCGAGAAGGTGGCGTCGCAGTTGCCGTCGGCAAGCGTATTCGTTGCTGATCTGGGTGATACCGACGCCGTAAACGCGGAAGTGGCAAAGCTGTTGGAGGCGCTCGGTGGGCGCGGGCTGGATGTGCTCGTGCACTCGGCGGGCGTGTACGTCGATGGGGACGTGGCGGAGGTTTCGCGTGCGGACTGGTCGCGAATTATGGACATCAACGTCGTCGCCGTCGCCGACCTGACACGCCAGCTGCTGCCAGCGCTGCGCAAGGCGGAGGGCACGCTGGTAACCATCAACTCGGGCTCGGGATTCCGCGCTTCAGCTGGTACTTCACCGTATGCAGCGTCGAAGTTCGCGCTGCGGGCCTTCACCGATGCGCTGCGCGAGGAAGAGCGTGGCGCGGTACGAGTCAGCTCCGTGCACCCTGGGCGCGTCGATACCGATATGCAGGTTCAGCTGCAGTCGAATTGGCACCGCGATGATGCGGATTGGCGTTACGACGGAACGAAGTTCATGCGGCCTGAATCGATCGCAGCCGCAGTACGTCTGGCCGTTGATACCGGAGCGGATGCCAACGTGGATGAAATCCAGGTGCGCCCGCGCGGATAGCCGTGTAAAAGGTAGCGAAGATAAGCAAAAAGTGTGCCCACCAGGCGGATAGCCGGTGGGCACACTTTCGTGTGCAGGCTTCTTACTGAGCGTCCAGGTTCAGGCGCTCGTGCATTGCTTTGACCTCGCGCGGGACAACCTTGCCGATGGCGTTGCGCGGCAGGGAGTCGACGAAGAAGACGCGGTCCGGAGTGGAGTGCTCGGCCAGAGTTTCGCGGACGTACTCGCGCAGCATGTCCTCGGTGAGGTTCTTGCCGGCCTCATTGTCCTCGCGGACAACGTAGAGGAACAGGTCAGCGAAAATCTCGTCGTTTTCGTTGCTGCCGTGGCAGAAGACATCGGCGATGCCCGGCACCGGGCCCAGAATTTCTTCGACCTCGCGTGGGAAGACGTTCTCGCCGCCCTTGATCACCATGTCGTCGGAGCGACCACAGATGTACAGGTAGCCGTCCTGGTCGATACGGCCGAGGTCACCAATCTGGAACAGGCCATCGACGGTGGTGAACTTGTCCTTCTTGTTCAGGTAACCGATGAAGGAGAGCTCCTGAGCGGTGTGGATCATGCCAACCTCACCCGGCTCGACTTCCTTGCCGTCGTCACCCAGGATGCGAACCTTGGCGCCAATTGCCGGGCGACCTGCGGAGTCCGGGCGGGCTGCGAGGTCCGCGCCGGATGCGATGGAGCACAGGCCGGCCTCGGTGGAGCCGTAGAAGTTACAGATAACCGGACCGAAGCGGTGAGTCAGCGCGGAGACGAGCCAGCCCGGGATGGCGTTACCAGAGGAGACAATGAAGCGGAACGGGCCAATCTTGCGGTTCGGCTCCTCATCCAGAACATCCTTGATCTGGCGCAGGAAGAAGGCCGCGGAAATCATGCCGTTACAGCCGTACTGTTCACACTGGTCAACAGCCTTCTTCGGGTCGAAGACACGCATGGTGACAATGGTGGAGCCGGTAGCCATGCCAATCAGCACATTTGCCCAGCCCCAGGCGTGGAACATGGATGCGGACTGGTGAATGACCATGTTGCGGCGCCACGGAATACGATCGGCGATTGCACCCACAGTTGCCGGTGTCTTCGGCTCATTGCGCAGGACACCCTTCGGGATGCCGGTGGTGCCGGAGGACATGATGATGATGCGTCCCTGCTCCGGCTTCGGATCTAGCTTGGCGTTCGATGTACGACCTTCTTCAATGAGGTCTTCCATGAACACGAAGTTCTTGCCCGCGTTCTTGCGGGTCTCCGGCTTGGTCACGGAGGTAATAACGACGGTGACATCGTCGAGGTCTTCTGGCAGGTTGCCCAGGAACTCGTCATCGACGAACAGGAACTTGGCCTTATTCTGGTCAACGACACCGCGAATCTGAGTCGGGCCGGAGCCGATGTTCATCAGCATAATTTCGGAGCCGATGAATCCCTTGATGGCCATCGGCAGGATGATGCCGCGGCCGTTGCGTGCGATAACGCCGAAGCTGGACTTCTGGGTCATGCCACGGTCCATCAAGGCGCGAGCCAGGGCGTGGGCGTTGTCAAGCAGCTGAGAATAGGTGAGTTCACCGTCATCGTCGACAAGGGCGAGGCGATCCGGGTAGCGCAGCGCACTCATGGAAATCAGGCTGGCGACGGAGAACTTCAGGCGACGCAGGTAATCGAGAATCTTCGGCGCCGTCTTCGGAGTCATGTACAGGGCACCAGTACGCAGGAGTGGTGGAATCGACTGGGCAAAAGCCTTGATTTGGAGCCCAAGTGGTACTTCCGGAGCCTTCATTTCAGCTGCCATGGGTGAGAATCCTCCAAGATGATGGACAAGCGATTAATAGCGCCAAGCGACTCTTTAGTCACACTGACACCATCAGTCACAGTAGTGCGATTTTGTAACAACCAGACTTTAACAAACCTGTGCCGCGTCAAAAAGTAGTTTCCACGAAGAAAAGTAAAAAATACGCAGTCGGCGTGCGCAATGCTTTACGACGGATGCCTTTTCGCGTACGGGCTCGAGGATACAGTGTTATCAAACAGTTATAAACCGACAGGAAGCAGTGAATATAACGAAATGATAACACTGCGGTAACGAATTCAATTCTGATATTGACGTATATAACTCTATGAACCCAGGGGTTTTCGGTTGGTTTGTTTGACGGGGCGGGCAGTAGCTGAATGGCGGTCGCCCCCAGAAATTAGGGGGCTAGGAATCTTCTGAAAAATAGAAATGTTCGAGACTAGGAGGGGCGGAGGTTGCGAACACGTAGCTAAATAGGTGACATATTCGCCGGCTTGAGCCTAGAAGCGTGGTGTTGGTGAGCGCCTGAGGAAGTTGCCCTAATTCAGGGTTAGGGCGGCAAGTGCGGGCTCATCCTCTGGTGTGCAGGTGGAGAGCCAACGGTCGATGGCATCATACTCCGCCTGCGTGGCCCATAGGTGGTATTTCTGTTTTACCGCCACCTGGCGAGCGACATACTGGCAGCGAAATGGCTTATTGGCGGGTACCCAGGATGCGGCATCGCTATCCCGCTTCTGTTGATTGGCGGGGCCATCGACGGCCAAGAGGTTGAGGGGGTCATTGGCAAAGTCCTGCCGAACCTCTGGTGGGAGTTGCTGTGCCCCCTTTTGCCAGGCGTCGCTCAAGGCTACGACATGGTCGATCTGTACGGCGGAAGAGGTGTTGCGGCCGCGCTGGAAATCAATCATCGTGCCGGTATAGGGATCCAGTAACTGCCCTGAAAGCACGACGCAATCGCGACTATTTGGTTTGTACTCCTTATTAATAAGGTCACGATTCAAAACATCGTTTCGCGTGTCGCATCCGTTGTGCCCAAACTCGGCAGAGACGTCATCGCTCCAACGCTGCCCGAACTCGTCGCGCGCATAGCCGGTTTTCGGTGCCCGCCCTTTTATCTCCAGCTGGTTGAGGGCGCTACGGATGCCGTCGATAGGTGATGTGCTGGGCGCTGGGGTGTCGGGGACGTCCGGGGAGTCGGGCGCTTCAGGAATCTCGGGCGCGGGTTCCTCTGGCTCGGGCGTAAATGCGGGTGCCGGTGCCGGGCTGTATGACTGGCTCTCTGGAGTGGGGGCTGTGGGAGCCGTGCAGCCGCTGAGGATTGTCGCTGCGCCGATAAGGAGGGCGAGGCCCTGCAGTGGCGAGCGGAAACGACGGTTGGCGAGCATGGAGCTAACCATAGCGGTGGGGGCGGATTGGGTATGGAGGGAGGTTTGCTAAAGAATCGAACAATTGTGCGTAGTTAGCGGGGGTGGTAGCTCGATTAGGGGGTTATGGCGTTAAAGCGGGTAGTAAAAGCCCGGTTTTAGCCGAACGGGAAGGGTGTTCTAGCTCCTTCGGGGGTGGGTAAATATAGCTAGTTCCCTAAATACGTATTGCAATACGCCTAGATGAAAGTGCATTGTTAAAACAGTTGGAAATATAGATAACCCGTGTCCCCCAATTGGCACATTGCACCTACAAGGGGAAAACAGCCATGACAGCTAAGACAGCCATGACTCTGACCGAAACAGCGACCACATTGCCTCGTGGTCCTCAGAGGGAAGGTCTCTACCACCCGTCGAACGAACATGATGCGTGTGGCGTGGCCTTTGTTGCCGACATTTACGGTCGCCAGACCCATGACATTGTGGAAAAGGGCATCCAGGCACTGGTCAACCTCGACCACCGCGGTGCCGCCGGCGCTGAGAAGACCACCGGCGACGGTGCCGGCATTCTCATTCAGGTTCCGGATGCCTACTACCGCGCTGAGCTGAGCAAGGAAGGCGTTATTTTGCCGCCGGCCGGCACCTATGCCACCGGTATTGCATTCCTGCCGCAGTCGCGCATGGCCACCCTCGATGCCATCCGGGCTATTGAAGACATCTGCGCCGAAGAGGGCATCGAGATCTTGGCATGGCGCGATGTGCCGATTAACGCTGACGGGCTTGGCCAGATGGCTCGCCAGGCTATGCCGGTGCTGCGTCAGCTCTTCGTTACCGCGAAGAACTACGAGGGTCGCCAGCTCAGCGATATCGATCTCGACCGCAAGATGTTCTTCCTGCGTAAGCGCTGCGAGCGTGAGCTGGGTGAACAGGGCGCCGGCGAGGGCTCTGGTGGCGACACCGTGTACTTCCCGTCGCTGTCCAGTCGCACGATTGTCTACAAGGGCATGCTGACTACTCCGCAGTTGAAGGATTTCTACCTTGACCTGCAGCAGAAGGAAGTCACTTCCGCGCTCGCCATCGTGCACTCACGCTTTTCCACGAACACTTTCCCGTCCTGGCCGCTGGCACACCCGTACCGCTACGTCGCTCACAATGGCGAAATCAACACTGTGCGCGGCAACGAGAATTGGATGCGTGCCCGCGAGTCGCTGATTCGCTCTGGCAAGCTGGGCAACATCGACCGCGCACTGCCGGTGTGCGACCCCAACGGTTCTGACACTGCGCGTTTCGACGAGGCCCTGGAGTTACTGCATCTCGGTGGTCGTAGTCTCCCGCATGCGGTCATGATGATGGTTCCGCAGGCCTGGGAGCACGACGACAACCTCAGCCCGCAGGTTCGCGCGTTCTACGAGTACCACGCCTGCCTGATGGAGCCGTGGGACGGCCCCGCTGCCATCTGCTTTACCGACGGCCAGGTCATCGGAGCCACCCTGGATCGCAATGGCCTGCGCCCGGGGCGCATCTGGGTGACCGACGAGGGCCTGGTGGTGATGGCCTCCGAAGCTGGTGTCCTGGATATCCCGCCGGAGCAGATTGTGCAGCGCACGCGCGTGCAGCCGGGGCGCATGTTCCTGGTGGACATGAAGGCCGGTCGCATTATTGAGGACAAGGAGATTAAGTCCACGCTGGCCGCCACCGGTCCATACGAGGAATGGATCAAAGCGGGCCTGGTCGACATCACCGACCTGCCACGAGAGCGCTACCAGTACATGCCGCATGCCCGCGCGGTGTTACGACAGCGCGTCTTCGGCATCACCGAAGAAGACGTTGACCTCATCATCCGCCCGATGGCACTCACCGGCGCGGAGGGCCTGGGTTCGATGGGCTCAGACACGCCGATTGCGGCACTGTCCAACCGCCCTCGCATGCTGTTCGACTTCTTCTCGCAGCGGTTCGCGCAGGTGACCAACCCGCCGTTGGACTCGCTGCGCGAAAAGTCCATCACCAGCATGAATACGTTGCTGGGGGCAGAGACCAACATCCTGGAGCCCACCGCCGATGCCGCCCGTCGCATCCGGCTTGAGCATCCAATCCTGGACAACCACGACTTTGTCACCCTGTGCCAGGCGGGCAAGAACGAGGAGTATTCCGAGTTCCGTGCCGAGGTCATCTCCGGTCTGTACCCGGTCGCCCGCGGTGGCCGCGGCCTGCGCAACGCTATCCGTCGTGTCCGCCGTGAGGTCTCTGAGGCCATCGACCGTGGTGCCCGACTGATTGTGCTGTCTGACCGTGAGTCCAACGAGCGCTTTGCCCCTATCCCGTCGCTGCTGCTGACCTCCGCGGTTCACCACCACCTGGTGGAGGAGCGCACTCGCACGCGCGCCAGCCTCATCATTGAGGCTGGCGACGCCCGCGAGGTGCACCACATGGCCATGCTGCTGGGCTTTGGTGCCGATGCCATTAACCCATACATGACTTTCGAAACCATCGATGAGCTGCGCATGAAGGACCAGCTCGGAGCTCTGACGTTGGATCAGGCCTGCTCGAACTACTGCAAGGCTGCCTCCAAGGGCGTGCTGAAGGTCATGTCCAAGATGGGTATCGCCTCACTGCAGTCCTACCGTGGCGCTCAGCTGGCCGACACCGTCGGTCTGTCGCAGGAGTTCCTGGACGAGTACTTCACCGGCGCTGTTTCTCCGCTGGAAGGTATTGGTCTCGACGAGGTCGCAGAAGATGTTGCCGCCCGTCACCGCAGCGCATTCCTGCCGCGTCCGGAAGAGCAGGCACACCGTGAGCTGGATCTCGGCGGCGAGTACAAGTGGCGTCGCGAAGGCGAGTACCACCTATTCAACCCGGAGACAATCTACACGCTGCAGCATGCGACCCGCACTGGTCAGTACGCGGTCTTCCGCGACTACACCAACAAGGTTGATGAGCAGACCAAGCAGCTGGCAACTCTGCGCGGCATGCTCGAGTTCGCCTCAGATCGCGAGCCGATCGACATTGAAGAGGTCGAACCGGTCTCGAGCATCGTCAAGCGTTTCTCCACCGGCGCAATGAGCTATGGCTCCATCTCTGCGGAGGCACATGAGACGCTGGCCATCGCTATGAATCGCCTGGGCGCCATGTCCAACTCCGGCGAGGGCGGCGAGGACCCAGACCGTTTCGAAATGGAGGCCAACGGCGACTGGAAACGCTCTGCCATCAAGCAGGTCGCATCGGGCCGCTTCGGTGTGACCAGCCACTACCTGTCCAACTGCACCGACATCCAGATCAAGATGGCCCAGGGTGCAAAGCCCGGCGAGGGTGGCCAGTTGCCACCGAACAAGGTCTACCCGTGGATCGCGGAAGTCCGCATCACCACCCCGGGCGTGGGTCTGATCTCGCCGCCACCGCACCACGACATCTACTCAATCGAGGATCTGGCACAGCTCATCTACGACCTCAAGAACGCCAATCCGCGCGCCCGCATTCACGTCAAGCTCGTCTCCGAGCAGGGCGTGGGCACCGTCGCCGCTGGTGTCTCGAAGGCGCATGCCGACGTCGTGCTGATCTCCGGCCACGATGGCGGCACTGGTGCCTCGCCACTGACCAGTCTCAAGCATGCTGGCGGTCCGTGGGAGCTGGGGCTCGCTGAAACCCAGCAGACCCTGATGCTCAACGGGCTGCGCGACCGCATCCGCGTGCAGTGCGATGGCCAGCTCAAGACCGGTCGTGATGTCGTGGTCGCGATGTTGCTGGGTGCTGAGGAGTTTGGTTTTGCCACCGCTCCGCTGGTGGTTGAGGGCTGCATCATGATGCGCGTCTGCCACCTGGACACCTGCCCAGTCGGTATTGCCACCCAGAATCCGAAGTTGCGGAGCAAGTTCACCGGCCGTGCCGAGCACGTGGTCAACTTCTTCACCTTCATCGCCCAGCAGGTCCGTGAATACCTCGCTGAGCTGGGATTCCGTACCATCGATGAAGCGGTCGGACATGCCGAGTGCCTGCGTCTGCGCAAGGATCTGGGCAACCTTCCGCGCGTCGCAAAGCTTGACCTGGAGCGAATCCTGCACGTTGCCGAGAGCCCCTTCTTCGTGGACCAGGATTCCTACTGCACGAAGGCGCAGGACCACGGGCTTGAGGGTGCGTTGGACGAGCGCCTCATCGACGAAGCGCAGCCCGCGCTGCGTACGGCGCGCGCGAATGGGTTGGCGCCGACGCCAGTGGCGCTGCACCACGCCATCAGCAATGTGAACCGTTCCGTGGGCACGCGGCTCGGGTACGAAGTCACCAAAGTCGCAGGTAAGCAGGGGCTTGCCGACGACTCCATCGTCGTCAACCTGCTCGGTTCCGCCGGTAACTCGCTGGGCGCGTTCCTGCCGGCCGGTGTGACTATCAAGCTGGAGGGCGATGCCAACGACTTCGTCGGCAAGGGCCTATGCGGAGGCAAGATTGTGGTCCGACCTTCACGTTCGACCCCGCCAACCGCGGATGTGGCTACCGACACGATTGCCGGCAACGTCATTGGTTTCGGTGCCACTAGCGGTGAAATCTTCGTCCGCGGCACCGTCGGCGAGCGCTTCTGCGTGCGTAACTCCGGTGCCACGGCCGTGGTCGAGGGCATCGGTAACCACGGTTGCGAGTACATGACCGGTGGCCGCGTCGTAGTGGCGGGCCCGGTCGGTCACAACTTCGGCGCCGGTATGAGTGGCGGTATCGCCTACCTGCTGGATAACGAGGCGACGCGGGCGAACATCAACACCGAGTTGGTCGACATCGTGCCTCTCGACGATGAGGACATCAGCTGGCTGGAGGCAACGCTGTCGAAGCACCGCAAGCTCACGGGTTCTAAGACTCGGTTCCCGGCCGCACAGTTCATCAAAATTATGCCGCGTGATTACGCCCGAATTCTCGACGTAGTCGCGAAGGCAAAGGACAACGACGCTGACATCAACGAGGCAATCATGGAGGCAGTAACCAATGGCTGATCCGAAGGGTTTCATGAAATTCCAGCGCGAAGAGCCTGCTCATCGCCCGGTTCCGCTGCGTCTGATGGACTGGAAAGAGGTCTATGAGGAGGCTAGTCAGGAGCACCTGCAACAGCAGGCGACCCGCTGCATGGACTGCGGCGTGCCGTTTTGTCACTCGGCCTGTCCTCTGGGCAACATCATTCCGGAGTGGAATGACCTGGTTCGTCAGAACCGCTGGCACGAGGCTTTCGAGCGCTTGCACGCCACCAATAACTTTCCCGAGTGGACCGGTCGCCTGTGTCCGGCTCCGTGCGAGGGCGGTTGTGTGCTCGGCATCAATGATGATGCCGTGACCATTAAGAACATCGAGCTGGCCATCGTTGAACGCGGCTTCGATGAGGGCTGGGTGCAGCCGATTGTGCCGACTTTCGACACCGGCCAACACATCGCTGTCATCGGCTCCGGGCCGGCGGGCCTTGCTGCAGCACAGCAGCTGACTCGCGCCGGGCATGATGTCACGGTCTTCGAGCGCGACGACAAGATTGGTGGTCTGATGCGCTACGGCGTGCCGGACTACAAGATGGAGCAGCGTTTCCTCGACCGTCGTCTCGAGCAGATGGAAATCGAGGGCACTGAGTTCCGCACCAACATCTCACCGACGGCTGCTGACCTGGCAGAATTCGATGCAGTGGTCCTAGCTACCGGCGCGTCACTGGCCCGCGACCTGCCTGTCGATGGCCGTGATTTGGAGGGTATTCACCAGGCTATGGAGTACCTGCCGGGTGCCAACCGCGTTGCCGCAGGCGAGCTCGACACCCCGCCGATTGATGCGAAGGGCAAGAAGGTCGTTGTCATTGGCGGCGGTGACACCGGCATTGACTGCTTCGGTACCGCGCTGCGCCAGGGAGCGGCGTCCGTCACGCAGTTCGATATTCGCCCGCGTGCGCCGAAGTCCCGTGCGGCGTCGACTCCGTGGCCGATGTATCCGCTGGTCTGGCGTGTGGCCACCGCTCACGAAGAGGGCGAGTACACCATCACTGGTTCCGAGCCACCAGAGGTTACCGAGGCCCTTGGACTCAACGCCCGCGTTACCGGTGAGACTCTCGGCAAGCGCGTCTTCAACGTCAACACCGTCTCCTTCCACGGCGAGGACGGTCACGTGACCGGCCTGTCCGCCAACGAGGTCGAGGTCATCGATGGCAAGCGCGTGCCCATGGAGGACACGGATTTCGAACTCGATGCCGACCTAGTTCTCATCGCGCTGGGCTTCTCCGGTCCGGAGCGCGGCGGTCTGCCCCATGAGCTGGGGATTCAGTTCAACGATCGCGGTGTGATGATGCGTGACGACGACTACCTCGCCGTGCGCAGCGACATCGAGCAGAACTTCGACGGTCCGGTGTTCGTGGCCGGTGACAATGGCCGCGGGGCCAGTTTGATTGTGTGGGCTATCGCCGAAGGCCGCGCCTGCGCCGAGGCTGTGGACCAGTACTTGATGGGCGAGTCCAATCTGCCGCGCGCTGTCGAGCCGGAGGATGCTCCAATTAAGTTGTAAGCCCTGGTTTAGTTCACCACTATGTTGCCGCGTGCCCCCATTTCGGCATGCACCATCTGGTGGTCGACAAAGCGGTACGTGCCTGGCTCCGGGAATTCGGCCTCAACATAACCACCCTGCGCGGCACCGAGGTCAAGGGCTTGGGCACCGCCCACGCCGTCGTCAAGCAAAAGCGCGCCCTCCTTGTACACGCGATGGAACTGCGTGCCGACGATATGGAAGCTCGTGCCCTTGTTGGGGCCGGCGGCAAGTACCCAGAAACGTACCGTCTCACCTGCGCGAATGCGAATTGGGTGGGTGAGATACTGGTCGGGGTAGCCGTTGAACTTGTAGATATCGGGGTCCTCGGCCATGGTCTTGTCGGCGTCGGGGCCGTCCTCGCCCCAGTAGCTTTCCGACTGCACCAGAAGAACCTCGTGGTCAACATCAGTGAGATTCGGTGGGTCGATGATGACGGCACCGTGCATACCGGCAGCGATGTGCATGGACATGGGCATGGTTGCGCAGTGGTACATCCAGATGCCCGCGCGGTCGGCACGGAAGCGGTACTCAAGCTGTTCACCAGGGGCAATGTCGCGCATAGGCTCATCCGGTGCAACGATGCCCGCGTGGAAGTCGATGGAGTGACTCATCGTGCCATCGTTAATGAGCGTGACGACGAACTCGTCGCCCACCTTGCCGCGCAGAGTTGGCCCCAGCGGTTTGCCGTTGAATACCCAATGCTGCTGCTCGACGCCAGGGGCAGCGTAGCCGGTGAACTCGCTGGCTCGCAGGGTGACGTGGTGGACTGTGGTGTCCTCGGCGGGCGTCAACATTGGATTGATGGTGGGGGAGTCCGGACCGGGCTGTTCGCCGACATTCCCGAGTGCGCCTGGCGTTGCGTGGTCGGAGTGGCCGCTGTTCCCGGTGCGGTGTGAATGATTCGAGCCACCTGCATTGACCGTGAGCGTCATGCCCATCTGGCGGTGACCAGCAATGGTGCACCAGCCGTCAATGTCACCGGGAACAACCGGCACTTCAATGGTGGCGGAGTTGCCAGGGGCGACACGTCCGGTGTCCTCGCCGGTGGCCAAGCGCAGATCGTGGACCTGGGAATCAGCGTTGACCATGGTGATGACCAGTCGGTCGCCGGGGTTCGCCTCTATAACGTTCGGGGTATAGGTCATATCGTTGGCAGTAACCGTCACCTCGACGGTTTCTCTGGTGGGCGCAACATCGCTGGTGGTTTCAATGCTTCCCGTACCGCCACCGCCACCGCTCAGCGCAACGCCGACGGTTACTACCAGGCCCAATACAGCCAGAGCAGCGGTAGTTTGAGCACCGAGTCGACGTGCAGTTGCGTGCAGTTCGACCGGGTTCCGCGTTGCTTCCTTGTTGGCCCGTGCCTTCTGACTCTCTCTTAACGCACCAATCTGAGCCTTCGCGGCACGGCCGACAAGTGGCAGATAAGACACCAAGGCAAGGGAGACCATTGCGGAGACCGCCACTTTGGTCCAGGAAGGCAGCGGCATCAGCCACAGTGCCAGACCAATATTGATGGTCGACCAGCGAAATGCGCCCGCGCGGTCAAGTTCCTTCATACCGGCAGAGACTGGGCCAGCACCTCCGCCGATGGTGGCGGGCAAGAGTTGGCTCATCATGCCGATAAGCAACTGGGCGCCGAAACCGATTACCAGCGGCAGCGTGAGGGATGAGATTACGAAGCCGTCGTCAAGCGCCTTGACTGTGGCGACTGCGAGTGTGCCGATTAGCCAGACGACTGCAGCTGCAGCAGACAACGCCGGGTAGCTGAGGCGGTCGCGCGGGTCTTTAGCGACAGTCATGACGTTGTGTGCCCACGGGATGGCGGCTATGACCCAGCCGATAGTGATGATGCCAAGGCCGACGGAGGCGAACCAGTTGAAGCTGGTCAGTGCACCGATTGTGGTAGTCGCGATACCTATGAGCTGTACTGCTAGTGCCAGCTTCGGGCGGGAATGCGGCGACATCTGGGTTCGCCACAGCGCTGGGAACATGGTGATGAGCGTGCCGCAGGCCGCGAGCCCGAGGAAGCCAATGAGGTTGATGGCTTCATGTGCCAGTAGGAGGTCGTCGTGAAGCGCTTCGCCCTTCGGAGATGCGAGGATGGCGCCGAGCGTGGCGCCGATCGGCAGTAGGCATGCCGACGCGACGTAGTACGCAACGGAGATGGCGAATGGTCGATTGCGCTTCGCTACCAGGTCGCGTCCGAGGGAAATCGCATGCCATGCGACGGCGACGCCGACGACCGCTGCGCCGGCGGTGGTCACTGGCCACCAATCACCCAGCTTTCCGATGACTGTTGTGCCAATACCTACGTTGAGCAGGTAAATGTTT
Organism: Corynebacterium sp. HMSC073B01; assembly: GCF_001838255.1. Taxonomy (NCBI): domain Bacteria; kingdom Bacillati; phylum Actinomycetota; class Actinomycetes; order Mycobacteriales; family Corynebacteriaceae; genus Corynebacterium; species Corynebacterium sp. HMSC073B01. Next base: position 44,331 of record NZ_KV836141.1, read on the forward strand.
GCTAACTGAATGTGCCGATTGCCATCGGGCACATCGATTTTCAGTAGTTTCTCGGTGAAGTGGCGGCCCCAAATGAGGATGGAGTTGGTGACGGCGCCGAGGGTAAAGAGGTGCACCAACAGCCAGCGCCCATCGGAGACAAATGGGTGGACTAATGCGGCCACAATGATGGCAGCGAACCACCAGCGCACCGGCATACTGGCCTTGCGATGCCAGGACATGCGGTGACTCTTGCCAGGTTTAGAAGGTGGTTTGGTTGTGGGGGCTTGGGGTTCTGGTGTGGCGGGCGACGACATATATCAATAATACGCATACTAGTTGCGTATTTAATAGGGGTGCATGTAAGAGTGCTTTTATTTGGGCAGGTCTTCGCCGTTTTTGTAGGCCTGCCAGAACTGTGTGGTCTGCTGTGTCCAGACCGCATTGACACCATCGTCGGCAGGGCCTGTCGGTAGTGTCGCGGTGGACACCGGTGTGGACGCGGCGCGCTGCATCAGGCTGCGGACATCATTCAGACTGACAGTAGTGGCCGTTCCATTAGTTAGGGCGGTGAGGAGGGCAGTGAACTCCTTCATGGAGTTCACGGAGCCGCTGCTGTCAATGATTCCTTCGCTGCGGTAGTAATCCAGTAGCGCTCCCAGAATTTCCTGCTGGTGGTTGATGCGCGAGAGGTCACTGCCACCCGTTTCGGTCTTGCGAGCGCGAAGCTGTGTGACCACACCTTGGCCGGAAAAGTGCTGCTCACCTTTGCCTTCGCGGACGATGCGACCGCCGTCATCGACGGGGAGGTCTGCGCCGCCGAGGCTATCGATGATGCCGGTGACACCGTTGAAAGTGGTGGCGATGGTGTCATCGATGGGAATCCCAGCTTCTTCAGTAATCGCCATGGCTGCGCAGTCCATGCCCGCTTGGGCTGATCCGCGGTCATCGACATCGGCGACGGATCCGTAGGCGAATGCGGAGTTCAGTTTGTCCTTTTTGCCGGAGTGCTCGGTGGCGTGAGAACCAGCGCAGTCGGGTAAATCTACCAGGGAATCTCGCGGCACAGAGACAATGTCAATCCACTCCGGATCGTGACGCATACGCATGAGCATGATGACATCTGAGCGGTGTCCCACCATGGATGAGTCTTGACTATCGACACCAAGGATGAGCAGTGTCTCTTGGTGCGTGGCCGATGTGTCGGCGACGTTCTGTGTCTGACTCATCCGGTTTTGAATCAGCATCAGGGTAGCAAGCAACAGCGCCATCACCGTTAGAACTGAAACGGCAGTAATCAGTGCAGCAAGGAAGGGCTTTCGGATGATGAAAGCGCGTGCCCGACGCGTTGATGATGTGCTCACGGGGGAAGTGTAACCCTTTTGTCAAAAACGATTGTTTGAGTATTCACGCAAATACTTCCTTGAATAAGCATCTCAATAAAGAGGTGATTTTGCATTAATTGCAATCGTCAGGAAGTGGTTACGTTAGAAGTTAGTTTGTACAGCTAGTTATATGAATGTAAACAGATTGAAGCTTCGGTAAATAGTTGGTGAAACATTGTTTTACCAGGGAGAATGATGGGTGGAAAGGGTGGCTTTTTGGCTACCCGAACGATGGGGTAGCCCTTTGGGGTAGGAGCTGTAAATGTAGTTTATATCGCATAGTATGCCAAGCCTGTGGAACGCATTGTGCGTTAGGAAATTTAACCAGCAGTAAAAGGCATAAGAATGTTTATCCGAGACTGGAAGCAGCTCGCCTGGTGTGTATTTGATGTACTCGCTTGGCTGGTTGCGCTGTCCGCCGCTAACGGAATCGTCCGCGGGGAATTGGTATCTTTCTCTGAGATATCAGGCACTAATTTTTTGGTTGTCGCCGTCGCCGTAGTCGTCATTGTCCTGCTAGGCCTGCTGCTCGGGGAGTACACTAACCCGCAACGCGTATGGCCCGGCAGTCGAACTGAAGATATTGTTCTGCTGACCATCAGCATGGGTGGCGCTACCGCAGCCACTGGTTTGGCTCAAATTCTGAAGACCGTCCCGGAAATTGCGTGGTACGTTCCGTTCGCCGGTGGGTGTGTCGCAACTTTGGCAAGTATCTATACCCGAACTCTCGCTCGCTGGATCACCAACAACTTTGGTTCCCGTCAGACGGATGATCGCTTGATTGTTCTCGGTGCAGGCCGTCGAGCCAAGTTTTTTATTAACAGCCTTACGGATTCCGGTATTTCCCGTGAGAACCGCTTCCACTTGGTTGGAATCGTCGATCCCGAAGAAAGCGGCGAGAACCATATTTCTCGTATCCATGGTCTCCGCGTGATTCGTGGCATTGATCAGCTGGGCGAAGTCGCATCGCGCACTTCGGCGGAGTCGGTCATTATTGCGACTGATGAGCCACTGTCCACTGAGTGCATCAACGTCCTCAACCACATTTGTGAGGAATCGTCCCTGCGCCTGCTCATTCTGCCGCCGGTGGAGGAGTACTCGCGCCACCGTGGCGCTGTCGCTACCTCGCAGGTGCGCGAAATTAACATCGCCGACCTCATTGGCCGTCAGCCCCTACACCTGGATGAATCCAAGGTCGCTTCGATAATCCGCGGTAAGAAGGTGCTGGTCACAGGCGCTGGCGGTTCTATCGGTTCCGAGATCTGCCGACAGGTTCACCGCTTTGAGCCGGCAGAACTTATCATGCTGGATCGCGATGAGGGCGGCTTGCATGCCACTCAGCTGTCGCTGACGGGTTCGGCGCTTCTCGACGGCTCCGATACCGTCTTGGCTGATATCCGTGACGCGGAAATGCTGACGCAGATCTTCACCGAGCGCAAGCCCGATGTTGTCTACCATGCTGCAGCTCTCAAGCACCTGCCGCTGCTGGAGAGCTACCCTGCAGAAGCAGTGCAAACCAATGTCATCGGAACCCAGAACGTCCTGGATGCAGCCGCTGCGGCCAATGTTTCAACCGTTATTAATATTTCCACGGACAAGGCTGCGAACCCAGCCTCGATTCTGGGTGAATCCAAGCGCGCCGCAGAACGTCTGACTGCGCACATGGGGCAAACTCACGAAGGTGTCTGGGCATCTGTCCGATTCGGTAACGTGTTTGGCTCGCGTGGCTCGGTCATTACGACTTTCCAGCGTCAGATTGAAGAGGGCGGCCCGGTTACGGTGACGCACCCTGACGTTCAGCGCTACTTCATGACCATTCCGGAGGCATCGCAGCTGGTGCTGCAGGCTACCGTTATTGCAGAGTCCGGTGAGACTCTGGTGCTGGAGATGGGTAAGCCGGTCAAGATTGCTGAGCTGGCGGAGAACCTTATCAGGCTCCATGACGCAGACGTAGAGATTGTCTACACGGGTCTTCGTGAAGGTGAGAAGATCTCCGAGGACTTGGTTGATGACCGCGAGGTTCCCAAGATTGGTGATCGTCATCCGCTGATCACTGAGGTACGTGTTGAGCCGGAACGGCTGAATTCGCGGATTCTCCAGTGCACACATAATCACGATGCTTCACGTCGTTGGCTTGCAGAGCTCGGTGGGGCGCAAAGCAGTATTGCGGCGTATCCCGCTGATGCACAATCACTTGCAACCGCTAGCTCGAAAGCAAAATAGTTAGGATGACTCCCCACCGTGACAACCACCAGCTCCTCTAACTCCGGGCAGCTGGCGCAAAGAGTTCGAACAGTTGCGACGATTTCGGCAGCTTCAGCGCTCGCCGCAGTCGTCGCCTTTGTGGTCAGTATTCTTTCCGCGCGAGTGCTGGGGCCCGCCGGTCGAGGCGAGGTCGCTACCGTTTTGCAGTTCGCCTATATTGTGGCGCCCTTCGTCGGCTTTGGGGCCGATCGGCTTTTGCTGCGCCGCGATGATTACGACCACGGTCTCATTCCGAGTGGTTTCGCCATGACTGTGGTCGCTCTGATTGCCTGTGCCATCGCAGGTGTCGTCTACGGACCGTGGACGGCAATGGCCGGCATTGTCGCCTTGGTTACCGTGTCATTTTCCATGGTTCGTGCGATGGCTATCAGCCGCCATCGAGTGTCTTTCTTCGTCGCAGTATTCGTCTGTTTCCAGGGCTCAGTGCTGCTGATTAGCACTGCGCTGTATTTCGCTGGAGTCGAGGACTGGCGCTGGTGGGCTGCGGCCTACATCTTCCCGGCGCTGCCCCTGGCAATCTGGTCGCTGGCGAAGTCACGCGAGCATACCGATTCCCGTGTCGGCGGAGTGGTAGAGACGGCTCGTACAAATGCCCCGTTCATCGCATCGGGTCTCGGACCGCTGACGACCACACGCTTGGGGCGCGTTTTACTGCCGGCGCTGGCCTCGCCGGCGTCGTTAGGCCTTTTCGTGGTCGTGGCGACGGCGACAGAGCCGCTGTACTGGGTCGCGCAGTCAGTCGCCGATCAGCGCACCAGCGACCAGAGGGGTCGCGAACTCACCCCGTCTCGTGTGCTCCGACACCTTGGCATAGTCACTGCAGCGTACGGCGCGCTTGGTGCGCTCGGTGGTATGGCACTCTACTTCCTCATCGTGCCGGTATTCGGCCATGAGTTTGAGCCTGCTCGGGAGTTGGTGCTGCCACTGACTATCGCGGCCGTGGTGCTCGGCTGCTACCGACACCTGTGCGGTGAAATTCTCGGCAGCGACAATCCCCGTCGAATTGGCCGAGTGGAGCTCATTTCCGCCGTTATCGCTGTCATTTGTTACCCGATTGGCATTCTTCTCGGAGACGCCCTCGGTCTCGCGTGGACCAGCGCAGTTGTCTACTTTGCAGCAGCCGTTGTTGCCGCAGTGGCGTTGATGCAGCCGAGCAGAGGCCCGAAAAATCCATCAACCACCAACGAAGAACTTCCCGTCGACGTAATCGAGGAAAGCTAAACAATGCGAATCACTTATATCCACCAGCACTTTGTTCTCCCCGGTGAGCCGGGTGGTTCCCGACCCTACGAGTTTGCCCGCCGAATGGCCGCTGCAGGCCACGAGGTGACAATGATCTGTGGTCGCGATGAGGCCATGGATAAAACGGTCGATGGCATCCACGTGCGTCGTTTAGCGATTCCGTACCGCAATGAAATGTCGAAGCGCGAGCGCATCGTCAGTTTCTTCAACTTCCTGGTGCGCGCCTCCGCGGTTGCTGCCCGTGTGCCTGCCGACGTGATTTACGCGTCCTCGACTCCGCTGACTGTGGCGGTTCCGGGAATTGTGGCGAAGTTTACCCAGCGTGCGTCGTTGGTGGCGGAGATTCGTGACCTGTGGCCAGAGGTGCCAATCAAGTTGGGCTACCTCAATAATCCGGTGGCGATTTTCCTGGCCAAGCAACTGGAGAAGGCATTTTATGCGGCATCGAGCGAGGTCGTGGCGCTGTCGCCGTCGATGGCCGATGGCGTCAAAGAGGTCGCTCCGAAGAAGCGCGTGACCGTCATTCCGAATGCGTCGGACTTTGAGCGTTTTGATGTCCCGGCCGAGCAGCGTGCAGCTTTCCGCAAGGAGCAGGGCTGGGGCGATGACGTGGTGGCGGTCTACGCCGGTGGTTTTGGCATGTCCTACCAGCTGGAGTGGCTTGTGGATTTGGCGGCGCAGCTGCGTCGTGATGGCGTGGAGAATGTGCGCTTTGTCCTGCTGGGGCAGGGAAGCGACTCGGATGCGTTGTACCAGCGCGCCGAGAACGCTGGCCTCGATGCCGATGCGATGTTCCTCGGCCGTCAGCCGAAGGAAGATGTCGCCAAGTACGTGTCTGCCGCCGATATCGCGCTATCACCGCTGCGTGATGACCCCTGCCTGGAAGGCAACTCCCTGAACAAGGTCTTCGATGCCATGGCCGCATCGCGTCCGGTGGTATTCAACCACGGTGGCTGGCTGGAGGAAGCCGCAACCGAGCACGATGCCGGCTGGCGTCTCTCGCGCGATATTCCGACTGCGGCCAAGCGATTCGCTGAGATCATCTCCGACCGCGATGAGATGCGCGCAGCGGGACAGCGAAACCGCGAACTGGGTGAGAAGCGTTTTGCTCGTGACAGCCTGTACAACCAGCTCATCGAGGTACTCAACCGCGTTCGAAAGGTTCAGAAGTAATGACTAACGCCGACACTAACAAGCCCAATGAGCGGATCTTTCTTTCGCTCGCGACAGTCACCGAAGCAGAAGAACAGGCCGTCGTTCGTGCACTCCACTCTGGTTGGGTGGCTCCGTTGGGTCCCGAGGTAGACGCGTTTGAAGCGGAGATTGCCAAGCGCTGCGGTGTTGAGCACGCGCTCGCGCTGTCGTCTGGAACTGCTGGCCTGCACTTGGCGCTGCTCGCGCTGGGGATTGGTGAAGGTGACTACATCCCGGTTTCCACCATGACCTTCGCGGCCACGACCAACGCCATCGCTTACGTCGGCGCTACGCCGGTGTTTGTCGATGCCGCAGAGGACGGCAACATCGACCCTGAGCTGCTGCTCCGCACCGTCGATGAACTGCTTGCCGAGGGCAAGAGCGTTCCCGCCGTGATGATTGTGGACCTCTTCGGCCGCTGCGCCGACTACCCGGCCTTCGCGCCACGCCTGGAAGAACTCGGCATCGCGCTCATCGAGGACGCCGCCGAGGCGCTCGGTGCCAGCGTCGATGATCAGCCGGCCGGCAGCTTTGGCCGTGCCGCCGCGCTGTCTTTCAACGGCAACAAAATCATGACCACCTCCGGCGGTGGCATGCTGCTGTCCAACGATGCTGATCTCATCGCCCGCGCGCGCTACCTGTCCACGCAGGCGCGTCAGCCCGTCGCTTGGTACGAACACACCGAAATCGGCTACAACTACCGTCTTTCCAATCTGCTTGCCGCGCTGGGGCGGGCGCAGCATTCGCGTCTGGACGACATGATTGCTCGCCGTCGCCAGATTCGCGACGCGTACCTAGATTTGCTCGCCTCGCTTGACGACGATGCCCCTGGTAAAGGTACCCGCTTGCTCTCTGACTCCGACGAGCGGTTCACCGAGAACTGCTGGCTGACCTCGATTGTGCTGCCACAGGATGCCGTCGATAAGGGCGTGCTGAGCCCGGACAGCGTGATTGCGGCGCTGGATGAGTCCAACATCGAGGCTCGTCACCTGTGGAAGCCGATGCACCTGCAGCCGGTGTATGAGGGCGCGCGAGCGACCATCAACGGTACCGCTGAGAATCTTTTCTCCCGCGGCATTACTCTTCCTAGTGGTCCGGCGCTGGACGATGACGACGTCGCGCGGGTGATTGGTGTTCTGAAGGAAGTGCTGGGATGACCAAAGCTATCGACACGGGAATAGCCCGGATATCGCAACTGACAGCTATCGAGGCGGTTCTGTGGCTATTCTCAGTCGTCGTAGTGACATCGTGGACGGATCCGCTGCAGGGGGCGCAGATCGGTACCATTTTGTTGGCTTTTTTCTGCCTGCGTACTTTCTTGGGCAACGGCGGTCGGACAATCACACCGTTGGGCGTATTTGCGCTTGTGACCCTGTTTACGGCAGCTTTTCCTGCTTACGAAGCGTGGGATGACACAAGAGTTTCAACCGAAGCGTTGCGCACGGCCGTTGGCCTCACCTACTTGCTGACCTTTCTCGTGACCATGATTTCTTGGCGCTTTGGTCGAGAAATTCGTTTCGATAAAAAGGTGCTTCCTGGCCGGTGGCTTTTCATCCTCATCGGCCTTGCGCTGTACGCGTTTTCGTACCAATTCCGCGCCTCTAATCTACTGCCTGGCATCATTATTGAAAGCCCGGCAATTGTGGGAATCCTGCTGGTTTCCTTTGGTGCCTGGTGGTCGCGATCGGTGATTCTCCTGGTTTTGTCATTGCCAGTAGTGCTAGGCATGTCGGCGGTGTACGTCCTAGATATTCATAGTGGACAAGGCCGCTTGCGTATCGCAGCTGTGGGGCTTGGGCTCTTGGTGTTGTTCGCGATTCGTGTGCGGGGTTTTTGGATCAAGCTTCTGGCCATTGTTATGGGCCCTGGTGCGTTGATGGTGTTTGCAACGCTGCGTAAAGCTCACCAGGAGAGCATCAATAAGGGTAATTCAGCTAACCGCACTGGTCTGGAATCTTTGACTGATCCATTTGTTACCTTCGCAAATCTGGTCGACCTGCATGAGCAGGGACGCTTTGAATTTCAAGGCGGAAAAAACCTGCTGACTCCGCTAACGCCGATTGCGCCGGAGAGCTGGGATTTGCCTCGTGCAGTGGGGTACGAGTTGGTTAAGTATTGGAAGCCAGAGAAGGCAATCCCGAAGTACGACTGGTATTCGGTGGCCGCTAACGCTACCGGTGAGTGGTACTGGATGTGGGGCAGCATTGGTGTCGTCATCGGCGGATTAGTACTCGGACTCGGCATTGCCCTGTTTAACTGGGGAGTTACTCGCGGACATGCTGCACTGCAGACGCGCTGGTGGGCGCCAGCATTGTTTATTACTGCAGTGACTTTCGCGGCTGGTCTGGGTGACCTTATTTGGGGCGGCCTGCATATTTACTGGTTCCGGACGCTGCCGCGAATTGGTCTTGAAATCGCAATCGCATTCTTCGTTGCCTTTGTGGTGGGAATCGTTTCCTTGTTCCGCAGTGACAAGACTAGGTTGACCGAAAGTACCGAGGAAGAGGAACTCACTTCTGAGCCAGTGCAGGCGGTAAATGCTATCGAGCGAGTTGCCGATGAACCTGTATCTGAGACGGATTCGGAGCCGGAACCAGTCTCTGAAGTGGAACCAGAACCAGTACCCGCAGCCGAGCCCGAACCAGTCATGGTCGCCGATAGCGGAGAGCAGGTTGTTCCGGAGTCGGGGCCAGCGGTGACCGTCGTCAAGCAAAGCGCGCCTGACAACAAGAATGACAACACCAAACTGCGCGTTGCGGCAGCCGCGTTTGCGACGGCTGGGGCGGCAGGTGCGATTGGTTGGCTGGTTAGGACGCGCCCGAACGCGGAGGTCGATGCGCGTGCCGAAAAGCTCTTGCACGAAATGTTCAACGAAAAGTAGGAGATAACCAGTGGATTCATTGGGCATCCGCGCGCAGCGAGCAGTCAAGCGTGGCATCGACATCGCAGCCTCGGCGGCAGGTCTGATTGTGCTGTCCCCGGTGCTGGGCGCCACGGCCTTGGCAGTGCGAACCTCTATGGGCAAGCCAGTCCTGTTCCGTCAGGAACGTCCGGGCAAGGACGGCGAACTGTTTAACATGCTCAAGTTCCGGACGATGCATCACCTCGATCCGGCAAAAGGGCTTGTAGACGACGCCTCGCGCCTCACCGAGGTGGGAAAACTCCTGCGCTCCACAAGCTTGGATGAGCTCCCGGAGCTCATTAACGTCCTGCGCGGCGACATGAGCCTCGTCGGCCCGCGCCCACTGCTTGTGAAATACCTTGACCTCTACACGCCTCGCCAGGCACGTCGCCATGAAGTTCGACCGGGCATCACTGGCCTCGCACAGGTGTCAGGGCGCAACGGCCTTTCCTGGGAGGATCGCTTTGAGCTGGACGTTCAGTACGTCGACAATTGGTCATTGCTTGCCGACGCCAAAATCCTCCTCGACACCATCCTGGTCGTGCTTAAGCGGGATGGGATTGCGGAGGAAGGCCAGGCGACGATGACGGAGTTTACTGGCCAGCAGGAGAAGGAGAGCACTTGCCAGGAGACTTCTAGCTAGCGTTGGGCTCTTAAGCTAGCGCATTTTTGTTATCGCAGTGTTTTCTTAACCTTTGCGGGAACCCCGGCGACTAGCGTGTATTCGGGCACATCCTTGTTCACTGCTGCACCGGAACCAACGTATGAACCTTCGCCGACGGCCACGCCCGGATTGATAACGGAGTTAGCCCCAATGGTGGATTCCGCACCGAGAGTGACGAATCCAGAGATGGCGGCCAGCGGGAAGATACTTACAAAATTATTTGTCACGGCATCGTGGCCGACCTCCACGTTTACGTGAACTTGGCAGTGAGCGCCGATTTCAATGTTGCAAGTGATTCGCGCACCAGGGCATACAACTGTGCCCGGACCGATGCTGACCACAGCACCAATTGTTGTGTCAGGATGAACCAAAGTTGCAGGAATAAGTCCAGTGGAATCTGCACGGTGAGCAATCGAGCGTCGAGCAGCGCCGTTGCCGATTGCAACTACGTAGTGCACGTCCTTAGGCAGATCCTTGAGAATATTGGTATCGCCTAGGTACTCGATGCCTAGCTTGTGGAAATAGGTCATATCCGGGGTGCCATCATCAATGAGCCCCAAAATCTCCCATTGCTGTGGCAGTCCGTTTTCCACGGCGTAGTCATTGATATCGCGGATATGGCTAGCCACTTCGCGCCCAAAACCGCCAGCGCCGACGATGACAATCTTTTCGGTCGTCGTGTTGTTAATCCACTGCTTTGGCATGAGTGTCATTATCCCACTGATAGCCGTTTTTAGCCGGAGCGCTTGGCCCCGAATCCACCTACCACCAGTAGGTGGGATACCGAAGGCCGCGCAGTCGATTTGCGAGGATGCCAAGCACCACGATCATGATTGACGAAGCGAAAATGAAGCCTATGAAGCGGAAGTCGTTGGCAAGCCCATGGCCGTGTGGCATCAGTACGGTGACCATAGCAGTAGCGGTGGCAGGGGAATGAGCCGCGCGAGCAAGAAGCATGAGCGCGAAGGCAACGCCGGCGGCAACCGCTGCAGCAATGATGGTCGAACCCAGCATGTGCAGAATTGCGATGCCAGTCGTGCAGCCGATGAGGTGTCCGACCACGACATTTCGTGGCTGAGCCAGGGGCAGGTTCGGTGCGCCGACGATAAGCGCCATGGCAGCGCCAATAGGAGGCAAAAATAGCAGGTCAGAGACAGAAGTTGAGATGAGTGCCAGGGTCATCAGCGGCAGGCTCACGGCGACCGAGGCGGCGACAATATGGCGCAGCGGCGGGCGAGGTGGTGCTTCGCTGGCGATAAGGGGCCGTCTCGTTGGCCGTGAATAGGACATGGAAAGCATGTTAGGATGCGCTGCTTCGCTCCGCAGAGGTTCAGAGTTTTTATTGAAATAGAGGTTTCATGAGACGCTCTGAACCTCTCTGAACCAGCCAAACTCCGACCATTTTCGCCGGGTATGACACACTTAAGGGCATGGAGCCTATCGATGTCGCAATCCGGGACGAGTCCATCCGTCTCGGGCAATTCCTGAAGTTGGCCAACCTGGTGGAAACGGGCGGTCTGGCCAAGGAACTCATTGCTGAGGGCCAGGTCAGCGTGAACGGTGAGGTCGACACTCGTCGTGGCAAGGTGCTGCGTCCAGGGGACGTCGTCTCTATTGCTGGTATGTCGGCACGCGTGGCCACTGCCGATGAAGTCGATGATGACTACTTTGATGAGGCCACCGCCGATGGTGACTTTGATCCTGAAAAGTGGAGGAACCTGTAACTCATGCCCGCATTTCCCGCCGAATTTGGCATGCCCCTGCGCGTAGATTTGCTCTCCGCTGCACCGCGTAAGACCGAGCGCTTCTACCGCGGCGTTCTCGGATGGGCTTACCGCAACACCGCGCCGATTCATGAGGATGCCCGCGAAGCTTCCGTTGGTCGACGCATCGCCATGCTGTCCGGAATGCCGGTGTCAGTGCTGCTGGAGGCCGATAAGGACGCTGAGGATGCCTTCGTCAACCAGTGGCGTGTGAACTTCCATGTCGACTCTGCCGCTGGTGCCGTCGAGAAGGCGCGCGAGCTCGGCGCCGAGGTCTTCCAGGAACCGACTCCGCTTGTCGACGGATCCACAATGGCCGTCGTTTCCGACCCCGCCGGTGGCCTGATTGGACTATTGGAACAACCGGGTGAGCAGGCCTTCATCGCAGCGGGCGAGCCCGGCACCCCGGTGTGGTTCGAGCTGGTTGCAGGCCCGGAGGAGACCTTTGAGCAGGTCGCGGACTTCTACCACAACTTCTTTGGCTGGGAAATCGCCGTGCGCAACAAGAACGAGCACGGCACTTTCGCAGTCGCGATGGAAGACGGGGCACCGTTCGCTGGCTTGGTAGCCAGCTCGGTTGCCGCACAGACCGATGCGGCCGATAAGAGCTTCGTTGGCTGGCTAGCGTACCTCGGCGTGGAGAACATCGACACCGCTGTCGCTAAGGCTGAGGAACTGGGCGGTTCCGTGCTCGTCGCCCCGCAGGCCACCGAGTTCGGTCCGCTGGCAACCGTGCAGGACCCGTGTGGTGCGGCAGTTGTGCTCTGCGAGGTGCCGCTGCCGCCGGAGGAGGACATCCGCGAGTCCGACCCGCTGGAAGGCATTGACCTCAGCCAGTTCCAGTAGGGGCTCAGAGTTCTTCGTCGTCGTCCTCGGGGGCCCGTTTCCCGGTGTAGTTAACGTGTAAAGGATCGTCTTCGTTAGTGATCTCACGTAAAGGCACAGCTCGCGCAGCACTATATCTGTTTCTACTCATATTTCTTGGCCCTCCCCCTATGAGTAATCCCAGTCATCGGCGCTCTCCTTATCGGCGGAGGGTCAACGGCTGGGATTGATAGCAACCACTTTAATTACGCTTCGTAATCGAGTCAATGCCTACAACCCCAGCTCCGCCCGCACTGCAGTCACAAACTGGCTGGTAGTCGCGGTGCCGCCAAGGTCCAGCGTCGGCGCGGTACGTGTGGCGGCGTAGACGGCCTGGCGCAGCTTGGCTGCGGGCGCAAGCTCTGAGGCCGGTGCCCCAAGATGTTCCGCGCACATTGCTGCAGAGAGCAAAAACGCAGCCGGGTTGGCGATGCCGCGCCCGGCAATGTCCGGTGCCGAACCATGCACGGGCTCGAAAACCGCAAAGTCGTCGCCAACATTCGCCGACGCCGCCAGCCCCAGCCCGCCAATCAGTCCTGCACCAATGTCACTGAGGATGTCGCCGATAAGGTTTTCCGCGATGATGACATCAAAGCGCGCCGGGTCGGTCACCAGCTGCATTGCCACGGCATCCGCATTGGCAAAATCGAATGCGACCTGCGAATACTCCTCCGCCACCTGCTCAACTGCCCCGCGAATCACACGCGCAGAGTCCCGCAGGATATTCGGCTTGTCCGCCACCGTCACCGTCGGCGTGGCCTCCGAATCGGGGTTTGCCGCCTGCCGCGCGAGAGCCAACTTGGCCGCCTGTCGCGCAAGGCGGTGCCACGCAAAGGACGTCGTCACGCGCAAAGAAACCGCAACGTCGCCACGCTTATCGACGGCGCGAGCCACCGTCGAGTCCTCTGCCACCTCTGCCCACAGGTGGTGGTGCGGGGAGTCGGCCGGGGCGTCGTGAGGCGGAAGGAGATAGTCGTGACTGTAGAGACCCTCGGTGTTTTCGCGGACGATGGTGAAATCGGCAGTCGCGCCGGGCAGGGTGACCGGGCGGATGTTGGCGAAGAGGTCGAGGCGCTGGCGCAGCTGGAGAACAGGGGAGCGGTAAGTCAGGCCGGTACCGCGCAGATGCGGTGCTAGTTCTTCCTCAGCCTCGCGAGCGGGCTTGGAGGTAATCGCCGCGAGCAGAGCGGCGTCGCTGCGTCCGAGTGTTTCCCAAGTTTCCTGCGGGACGGGATTGCCGTGCGCGCACCACTGGGACCAGCCAATTTGTGCCTCTGTCAGCTCCCAGTGCGGGAAGACATCGGCGATGAGTCCTCGGCAGGCATCGGTGATTTCAGGGCCGATGCCGTCGCCGGGCAGGAGTGTGATGCGGCGCGGTGCCGCTTCTAAAGCAGTCGCAGGCTGGTCGGTTTCCATGGCTCTTAGCCTAGGACTGCGACGCCTGCGCGTGTGCGGTTTGGCTACTTTGCGAAAGTAACCGGGATCTCGGTGATGTCCTCGAAGCCCTCGCTGTGGTCACCGAAGAGCTTCAGCACGCAGTCCTGCTGGGTGCAGTCCACGGCCTCGCCGGTGGGCACAACGCTGAGCTCGAAGTGTGCGGTGTTGTCGTCGGCGATGGTGGTGGTGCCGCCGGACTTCTTGGTAATCCACTGCTGCGACTGGGTGCCGGCACTGCGGTCACCGGTGCAGTCCGGGACGGGGTTGCCTGGAGCCTTCTCGGCGGCGCAGAGTGCGGCGTAGTAGCCGTAGTCGGGGTCGAGACCAGACAGGTCGACGGAGATGACATCGCCCTCGGAGAGGTCGTTGACCGGCTCGGCCTCCATGGTTACTTCGCCGGCGCTGGCGTCGGTTTCTTGATCTGCAGCCGAGCTGGTGGTTTCCGAGGCGTTGGTAGCATCCTGTGCGGCATCGTCCGCGTCATCTGTGCCACAGGCGGCGAGAAGTGGAAGTGCGGCGACGGCCGGAACAGCCAGGAAAGCCGCGCGACGCTGGAGTGTACGAGTAGTCATAGGAGGTAACGTCCTTCCGAAAAACTGTAGAGATTACTATCTTTACTTAAGGGTAGGCTAACCTAGAACTAAAAGATAGCCTAAGATTCTTTGGGTGAGTAGAGCAAAGTCCTTTCTAAGCTCTTTGTTACTAGTGTTAGTCGTTATTTAGTCATTCTTTTTGTCGTCTATCTCCGTGCAGCGTCAGCTCACAGAGGGGGAATATGTTCACCGTGCCTGCCTGTCGCGTTCGCAGCCTTGCCGGAACACTGCTGAGTGTTGTCCTAGTCGCAGGACTAGTCGCCTGTGGTTCCGATGATGCCGCGAGGGAGGGGGCATCGTCGTCAAGCGCTGGCGTGACGACGGTACCGCGCGCCGACAACATTTCCGCTCACGGTGCCGCGCATGCGAACCTGCCTTCGGAAAACCCCGAAGTGCTGCTGAAAGACCCGAAACCGGCGGCGGACAAGGACTACCAGCGTATTCTCACGCTTGACCGGGCGGGAGCACTCAGTCGTGCGGTCTACACGCTTGGCCTCGGAGACCGTCTGGTGGGGCGCGACTCCACCTCCGATTTCCCGGCGGTAAAGGATTTGCCGAACCTCACCATCGGCGGGCATGCAGTCAATGCTGAGTCGGTGATGAAGCTAAAGCCGGAGCTCATCATTACCGATGGCACGATTGGCCCTAGCCGTGTCTTCGACACGTTTGAAAAAGCGGGGATCACCGTCGTCCATGTGTCGGACGAGCGCACTCCCGAGACGATCAACACGCTTATCGACGAAGTCGCGGGCGCAGTCGGCCTGGCTGACCAAGTTGGCCCGGTGAAGGAGCACCTGGACAAGGAGCTGGCGGCTGCGACCGAGTACGCGCAGGCCAAGGCCGATGGCCGCAAGATGATGATTCTCTACGTGCGCGGAACCGGTGTGGCCATGATTGCGGGACCGGATTCTGGTGGGCGTTCTCTGATCACTCGTCTCGGCGGTGTCGATGCCGGTGAGGGCGTGGGTATTGAGGGTGCGTTCACGCCGATTACGCCAGAGTCGCTCATCGCTGCGGCTCCAGACACCATCCTGGTTATGTCTGGTGGCCTGGAGTCCGTCGGCGGGATTGAAGGCTTGAAGGAAATCCCGGGTATCGCACAGACCCCGGCGGGCCAGAATGAGTCCGTTGTGGACGTGCCCGATTCGCAGCTGCTGTCCTTTGACTCGCAGTCGCCGCGTGCGATTCGCGCCATTGCGGATGCTCTCTACGGTGGCGGTGCTGGTGATGGCGCTGACAAGACTGCGGGAAAGTGACTGGCTGAGCAATGCAGACAACCGCGAACAAAACTAGTCCGTTCAGACAGGTGGCCGTTTTCATTGGACTCGCCCTAGCGCTGGTGCTGGCAATAGGTTGGTCGGCCTCCGTGGGGCAGTTCGGCGCTACCATCGGCGAATCACTGAGCTCAATGGTGAGGCTAGTGTTCAATGGCGGTCTCGGTGACGCGCCAGAGCCCATCGACACCGTGCTGTGGCAAGTGCGACTGCCGCGCATCGCGCTGGCCTGCCTCGTTGGCGCGGGGCTCGCCCTCGCAGGTGTGGCGCTGCAAGCGGTGTTCGGCAACCCGCTTGCCGAACCCGGCCTCATCGGCGTTTCCTCCGGCGCCGCGGTCGGCGCTGCCACCGCCACAGTTTTGGGCACCGCCGCCGGGCTTTCCGGAGTGCTCGGCGGAGTGTTGAGTGTCTTCGCCAGCAGCTGGGCCATTGCGGTCTCAGCTTTTATTGGTGGCGCGGTAGCCACGGCTATTGTGGCCGCCAATGCGCACGGTGGCCGCGATATCGCTCGAATCATTCTGGTCGGTGTGGCTGTGAACTCCATCTGTGGTGGTCTGGTTTCGCTCCTGACATTCGTAGCCTCCACGGCTGCCCGCGACCGCATTGTGTTCTGGCAGATGGGCTCGTTTGCCAGTGCCACCTGGACGCAGGTTGTCATTATTACGTTGGTGACAGTTCCGGCCGTGATTGCCATGTGGGTCAGCTACCGCAAGCTGGACATTCTGAGTCTTGGTGAAGCGCAAGCCCGCCACCTGGGTATTAACGTCGTCACGCTGCGTCGCGCCATCATTTTTGGCACGTCCCTGGTCGTGGCGGCTGGAGTGGCATTTTCCGGCATCATCGTCTTCATCGGCCTGGTCGTGCCGCACGCTGCACGACTGCTGCTGGGACCAGCGCATCGCACGCTGATTCCCGCATGCATCCTCGGCGGCGCGCTGGCCACAACGCTGGCCGACCTCGCGGCCCGCACCATGATCACCGGTGCGGACCTGCCGCTGGGAATGCTCACCTCGATTGTCGGTGGCCCACTGTTCTTCTGGCTGCTCCTGCGTTCGAAGAGGGCGGTGCACTAATGGAAATTCACTCTGGCCTGGGTATTTCTGCCGAAAATGTCAGCATCACCCTGGGTGGTCACCGCATCCTCAACGATATTTCCGTGGTCGCCGAGCCCGGAAAAGTCACCGCGCTGGTCGGCCCGAATGGTGCTGGAAAGTCGACACTGCTCGCAGCGCTTTCTGGCGACCATGAGCTCAGCGGCGGCAACGTCCGGATTGGCGAGCACTCCATTGCCGAGCTCTCCATCGCCGACCTGGCCCGCTACCGCGCCGTCCTGGTACAGAGCCAAGAACTGTCCGTGCCATTCACCAGCCGTGAAGTCATCGACTTCGGACGCAACCCCTGGGGCTGCCCGAACGAGGAGCTGCTCGCGGAAGTGATCACTGAATGCGACGTCGCGCACCTCCTTGACCGGGAAGTCCCGACCCTCTCCGGCGGCGAGCGCGCCCGCGTCCACAGCGCGCGCGTGTTCTACCAGGACACTCCTGTCGTGCTTCTCGACGAACCGACCGCAGCCCTGGACCTCCACCACGCCGAAAAAATCATGGGAATGATGCGCGCCCGCGCGGCGGCGGGCAAAGCCGTGGTCGTGGTCCTGCACGATTTGTCCGCCGCAGCGGCGTATGCCGATCACGTTGTGGTGGTGGCGCAGGGGCGCGTCGTAAAGCAAGGCCCGCCTGCGGAAACCCTGGATGCACAGACCGTCAGCGAAGTCTACGGCATCGGTGTGGAAGTGCTTCAGGACTCCGCGGGCAACCCCGTGCTGGTGCCTCAGCGTGCGGGCCACAATCTCTCACCCCAGTCTCCGAACCTCACAGAGAAAGAAGAAAATCATGGTTGAAAACACGATTAAAGAAGGTGACAAGCAGGCTGCTCAGCCCCTGGCAGAGCGACTCAAAGTGGAGACTGCGGGTGTCCACAGTGAAGCGGAGAACTCCGACTTCATGTCGAGGCTGCTTGCGGGTGAACTGAATGCGCAGGCGGCCATCGATCTAACTGGTCAGCTCTACTTTGTGTACGAAGCGTTGGAGCAGGCAGTGCGGTCCACTGCGGAGTCGCCGCAGGTCAGAGCGGTCTACGATGCGCAGCTGGAGCGCCTGGAGGCTCTGGCGGCCGACCTTGAACATTTGGTGGGGCCTGACTGGCGGGAAAAGATCTCGCCAGTGGAGGCGACAAAGAACTACGTGGCCGAGCTTCGTGAAATCGAAAGCAACGGCAACGCCAACGCCGCATTGGCACACCATTACGTTCGCTACCTGGGCGATCTTTCTGGTGGTCAGGTGATTGCGTCCATGCTGGCCAAGCATTACGGCATCGGTGCGGAGGGAACCCGATTCTATGACTTCTCCGCTATCGGAAAAATTAAGCCCTACCGCGACGGCTACCGACGGAGTCTGTCTGAGCTGGGCATTTCGGATGCCGATAAAGATGCCGTGGTCGACGAGGCGAAGAAGGCATTTCGTCTCAACCGAGCGATCTTCCATGACCTAGCTGGTGGTCTGGACGACGCAGTGGCGTAGGTTGCGGCGGAGGGCGCGGACTGGAGTGTTGCGACTGTGGCTGTGGGGGTGTGCATTAGCCGATGTACACCACTGCGTTACGGCCGCCCGTGCACTTGATGTTGCCGCCAGCAGGACGGCACCACATGTTGTAGGTCAGGCCAGTCGTTGGGCTGTAGGCCGTGATGGTGCCGGATTCCGCACCAGTGGAATTGCGGTAGCGGACGTAGGCGCTGTGTACATTTCGAACGAACGGATCGCTCGTTGAGGACGTGCCCTTCCATGCGCTGGAGAGGTTGCCGCCAGCCAGGCCCGATGAGCGAGACGAGCCCGAATTACCGGATGAGCCACTCGAATCTTGAAGAACCACGGTCTCAGTCTGTGTGACCGGTGGGTTGGGCTGGCTCGAAGCATCGGCAGCGGCCTGTGTAGTGGCAGCCGTCTGTGTGTCGGCCGCAGTTACCGAGTCATCTTTACTCAGGGTGACATAAAGTACCGCGCCAACCAGGCCCAGCAGGACCACGACCAGCACTGAAATGAGCGCAATCATTGCGCCGGAAGTACCTGATCTTTGCTGCGGATACGCCGGGGCTGCGTAAGCGAAAGTTGGTGCCGGCTGCGCAGCGAATTGGGGCTGCGGCTGTGGTTGGGGTTGAGGTGCCTGGTTCGGGTACACGGGGCCGAAAGAACCGGTGGAAGGATTCGAATTGTAGTTGGGGTCTGAGCTGGGGGACTCGTTATGCGACATGCTGGACGACCAATCACGAGGAGGAAGTGTTCCCCCTGTGATGAGCCCAACCCGCGTAGCGAATGGTGTTCCATCCCCTGGGGACACGGTTAACGGCTTTTATTGTATTACTGGGAAAACTGTAAAGCATGTTAGGAGACGCATGTTGTCCGCAAAATGCGGCAAGGACGGGTTTAGCTAGACCCGAAATGAGGTGGTGAGCTTCAAATGAGGTTGTGACCATCGAGAAACTGCCTAAGTTTATGTCAGTTTCGGCACTAATTTCTGCTTGTTTTTGTCATAAACCTAGTCAGTAACTTGTGAGCCGGCCCAAGACTCCGGGCTGCACATGCGAAACTGGGGTGCGCGTGAAACCCCACGGCCATTTTTCGGCCGTTTTGTTCATGCGCACCCCAGTTTGTTGCGAGGTGTAGCTGGTAGCTGCCTATTGGTTAGCTGCTTAGTGGCTACATCCCCAGGATTTCCTTGAGTTCGGCCTTAATCTGGTCGAGCCGCTCGGCCGCGGCCACGTGCGGAATCGCGGCCGAAGCGACCGGCAGCACGACTTCCAGGTAGCACTTCAGCTTCGGTTCCGTGCCGGAAGGCCGGGCAATGACGCGGTCGTTGGCCTCGGTGAGGATGAGAATGCCGTCAGTAGGCGGGATGTGATAGCTCTCGCCCTTGGCGTCGACCATGTCTAGGCCATCATTCATGTCCGTGACCTGCGTGACCTTCGCTCCGGCCAGCTGTGCAGGCGGGTTGGCGCGCAGAGTGTCCATGCCCTTGGTAATCAGCGACCGGTCCTCGACACGGAAGGTCAACGGGGCGGTCTTGTAGAGACCGTGGGCACGGGCAACATCATCCAGCAGGTCCTGGATGCCAAGACCCTGGCCCTTCAGTCGCGCCACCGCGTCGGCGACACGCACCGCCGCAGATACGCCGTCTTTGTCTCGCACGACTGCCGGGTCAGTGCAGTAGCCAATGGCCTCCTCGTAGCCGAAGACGAGCCCGTCCACACCAGCAATCCACTTAAAGCCGGTCAGTGTAGCGCGATAATTCAGTCCGTGACCTGCGGCAATCTTGCCCAGCAGGCGCGAGGACACAATCGAGTTAGCCATTGTGGCCGGAAACTCTGCGCCCTCATCATTGGTCACGGTCGCAATCCCACGGGCCTCGGCATCCGCAGCGATGACTTCACCCAGAAACGCACCGATGTCATCGCCGGAGAGCTGTCGCCAGCCGCTATCGACGCCGCTGTCCGGAATAGCTACCGAGCAGCGGTCCGCATCCGGATCAGCCGCGATGATGACATCCGCGTCTTCAGCACGTGCCAGCTCAAACGCAAGATCCAGCGCCCCGGCTTCCTCCGGGTTCGGGAACGATACCGTCGGGAACTCCGGATCCGGCGCGAACTGCTTCTCAACCACGCTGACATTCGAGAAACCTGCCGCGTTCAGTGTGCGCACGATGGTCTCGCCACCGACACCATGCATCGGGGTGAGAACAATCTTCGCTGCCTGCTTCTCTTCGCTTGACGACGTCGTTGCGAGCGCAGCCGCCCGTTTCACATAGGCGTCCAGTAGTTCAGGACCAACCTGCTCGACGGCATCGAAGTCACGCGGAACCTCATCAGCTGGTGGAGCAGCGGCAATGGCGTCCGCAATTTGCTTGTCATGGGGCGCGATAATCTGGACGCCTCGGCGGGAATCAGACTCCACCGCGCGGCCACCGAGGTAAACCTTGTAACCGTTGTCCTTCGGCGGATTGTGGCTGGCTGTGACCATAATGCCGGCATCGGCATTGAGGTGGCGTACGGCAAAGGCGGTCACCGGTGTGGGCAGCTGCTGCGGCAGGGCCAGGGCCTTGCCACCGGCTGCGGCGACAACCGCGGCGGCATCGCGGTGAAAATCAGCGGAGCCGTGGCGGGCATCGCAACCAATGACCACGGTGAAGTCATCGCCGACAATGTTCTTCAGATGCGCAACCAGGCCAGCGGTGGCACGGATGACCGTGGCACGGTTCATGCGAGACTGACCAGCGGCAACGACACCGCGAAGACCTGCAGTGCCGAATTCGAGTGGCCCGGCGAAACGGCTTTCCAGCTCGGCAATCGCATCGGGGTTGGCGGCCTTGGCTTCGTCGTAAAGCGAGGAGAGCTCAGCGGCGGTGGCCGAGTCCGGATCGTGGGCGATCCAATCGGTGATGGTGGCTTGTAGCTGTTCGGAGAGCATCGGGGTTAGCCTACTTCAGACCGTCGAGGACAGCGGCGGAGGAAGAAAGGCCCAGGCGAGAGGCGCCAGCGGCGATCATTTCCTCAGCGGCAGCGGCATCGCGGATACCGCCAGAGGCTTTGACTCCAAGGCGGTCGCCCACGGTTTCGCGCATGAGTTTCACGGCGTGAGCGGAAGCGCCGCCAGCTGGGTGGAAACCTGTGGAGGTCTTGACGAAGTCTGCGCCTGCGGACTCGGAGGCCTTGCAAGCTGCGATGATTTCCTCATCGGTCAGGGCGGCCGACTCGATGATGACCTTCAGAACCTTGCCCGGAATGGCATCGCGAACAGTCTTGATTTCGGCCTCAAGGTCGTCGAAGCGGTGCTCCTTGGCGAAGGCGATGTTGATGACCATGTCAATCTCTTCGGCACCATCGACCACGGCGCGGGCGGCCTCGGTGGCTTTGACCTCGGCCTTCACCGCACCGGAGGGGAAGCCTACGACAGTGGCGATGTGCAGGCCCTCAGGCACCTCGACTGGGAGCTGCGAGGGGGAGATGCAGATGGAGTAGGTGCCGAGCTTGCCGGCCTCAGCGATAAGAGCCTTGACCTGGTCAGAGGTGGCTTCTGGCTTGAGCAGGGTGTGGTCAATCATCTTGGCAACATCAGCGCGGGAAGTCATGGGAGAAATCAAGTCCTTTCGGAAATTTGGGAGAGAGCGTCAAGGTAGGGAGGTGGCGGGCTCGGGGCGGGGAAGTGGCGCCGACGCGAGCCCATCAGTAATTTTCTAGGACACGCGATCGAGGATAATCTCGTGCTCGGCTGTCGGCGCGGTGTCGCCGATTTCAATGCCTGGCTCGATGGACTCGAGAGCGCGCTCGAACTTATCCGGAGTTTCAGTGTGCAGCGTGAGCAGCTTCTGGCCCTTGACCACCTTGTCTCCCGGCTTGGCGAAAATCTCAATACCGGCAGTGGCCTGCACCGGATCATCCTTACGAGCACGTCCTGCGCCCAAGCGCCAGGAACCAACGCCGAGAGCCAGTGCATCCAGCTTGGTCAGGTAACCGTCAGCCTGCGCAACCACATCGTGCGTGTGAGGTGCCACCGGCAACGCGGCATCCGGATCGCCGCCCTGAGCGCGGATCATCTTCTTCCACGAATCCATTGCGCGGCCGTCCTTCAGAGCCTGCTCCACGTCAGCATCGTGTACGCCGGCCAGCTCCAGCATGTTTCGGGCCAGCTCACAGGTCAGCTCCACGACGTCCGCGGGGCCACCGCCAGCGAGAACCTCCACCGATTCGCGGACCTCGAGGGCGTTGCCGATGGTCAGGCCCAGCGGAGTGGACATGTCCGTTAACAGTGCGCGGGTATTCACGCCCGCATCGTTGCCCAGGTCAACCATGGTGCGGGCCAGTTCGCGGGCCTGATTCAGATCCTTCATGAAAGCGCCTGAACCGACCTTGACATCCAGCACCAAGCTGGAGGTGCCCTCCGCAATCTTCTTGGACATGATCGACGAGGCAATCAGCGGAATGCAGTCCACCGTCGAGGTGATGTCACGCAGCGCGTAAATCTTCTTATCCGCAGGTGCCAGGCCCGCACCGGCTGCTGCGACGACCGCGCCGGAATCCTCCAGGATTTGCATCAGGCGGTCATTCGGAACATCAGCCTGCCAGCCTGGAATGGATTCCAGCTTGTCCAGGGTGCCGCCGGTGTGGCCGAGGCCGCGGCCGGACAGCTGCGGGACGGCCACGCCGTAGGAGGACACCAGTGGGCCCAGCGGCAGCGTGATCTTGTCACCGACACCACCGGTGGAGTGTTTGTCCGTGGTGGGCTTGCTCAGCGATGCGAAGCTCATGGTCTCGCCCGAGTCAATCATCGCCTGAGTCCAATCCACAATCTCGCGACGGTTCATGCCGCGGATGAAGATGGCCATGTTCAGCGCCGCCATCTGTTCATCGCCCACGACACCGCGAGTGTAGGCATCAATGACCCAGGAAATCTCTTCCGGACTGAGCTCACCGCCATCACGCTTTACCTTGATGACGTCAACTACATCGAACTTTTCAGCCATTGTTCGCTCCTTTTATAGGCGATTGTGCTTAGCGATATTGGTCTTGTGAACTCTGCTGATTCCGATTATCATCAGCACTAGAACAAATGTCAATAGGCAACTTTCCATTTGTACCCACATAAGTATGTTTGCATAAACACCTCGAACAGGCTCGGGGAGGGAGAGCACAATGTCCTACATTTCAGACGAAGAACTACTGGCTAAGGCCTACGCAGCCACGGAAAACTCGTACGTCCCCTATTCAGGTTTTCCGGTCGGTGCCGCACTTCTGCTTGACGACGGCACGGTGGTCACAGGCTGCAACGTGGAAAATGCGTCCTATGGGTTGACCAACTGCGCAGAGCGTACAGCCGTGTTCCGCATGGTCGCGGAGCACGGCGGCAACCATAAGATTGCGGCCTGTGCCATTGTCGGGCGAAAGGCGGCACCGTGCCACCCCTGTGGTGCCTGTCGGCAGGTCCTGCACGAATTTGGGTGCAAGCGTGTCATTGTGGAATCCGAGCGCCCGGAAAATGGTGGTTTAGGCGCTCCGGCCAGCATCGACTTCGAAAAAATTCTCCCTTACGCCTTTGGTCCCGAGGACCTGTAGGCATCATCACCACAGCCTCTTTTATCAAGAAAGAAGACCTTAGTCATGGATAGACTGCAAGGCTTACTGGGCATCATCCTCGTCATCGGATTTGCCATTGCTATCTCAAAGAACAGGAAAGCCATTAACTGGCGCACGCTCGGTGTTGGCCTGCTGCTGCAAGCGGTGTTCGCGCTGGTAGTGCTGAAGTGGGAACCCGGCTTCCAGGCGTTGAAGAGCGTCGCCGGTGCCATTGAGAAGATGATCGACTTTACAAATGAGGGCACCTCATTTGTCTTCGGTAATCTTTTCGACGGCACGGGGAAAAACTTCGTCTTCGTGCTCAACGTGCTGCCAGTGATCATCTTCCTGGGCGCAGTCCTCGGTGCCCTCTACTACCTGCGGGTAGTGCAGTACTTCGTTGAGTATGTCGGGTCCGCACTGAAGTTCATTATGGGAACCTCGAAGGTAGAGTCCGTCTTCGCTTCCACGGTGGTTTTCCTCGGGCAGTCGGAGGCTCCGCTCGTCGTTAAGCCGTATATTCCGAAACTGACCAAGTCGGAGCTGTTCGCATGTATGTCGGGCGGTTTTGCTTCGGTGGCCGGATCGACGTTGATTGGTTACTCCCTGCTCGGTGCGCCATTGGAGTACCTGCTGGCGGCATCGGTAATGAACGCGCCGGGCTCGCTGCTGATTGCGAAGACTTTCTGGCCGGAGACGGAGGAATCCGATCTGGATGCGTCGGTGAAGGATGTCCGCGACACTGAGTCGAAGAACGTCATTGACGCGCTAGGATCGGGTGCGTTGGCCGGCGGTCGTATCGCTGTGGTTGTGGCATGTCTGTTGATTGCGTTCATCGCTGTGATTGCGATGCTGTCGGCCATGATTGGCGGCATCGGCGGCTGGTTCGGTCAGGAAAACTGGTCACTGGAGGGGCTGTTCGGCCTAATCTTCGCGCCGATTGCCTGGTTGATTGGTGTGCCGTGGGAGAACGCAGGGCTGGTCGGTAGCTTCATTGGTGAGAAGACGATTCTGAACGAGTTCGTCGGCTACACCTCGTTCTCGGAGCACGTCGACTCGCTGGATCCGAAGTCCATCATGTTGGCGACCTTCGCCCTGGCTGGCTTCGCCAACCTGTCTTCCATTGCAATTCAGATCGGTTCCTTCGGTGCGCTATCGCCGGAGCGTCGCGGTGAGATTGCCAAGAACGGTCCGCTGGCGCTGATTGCGGGTCTGTGCACCAACCTGCTCAACGCTGCAATTGTGGGTGTGATTGCGCTATAGCTAGGTGCTTGCTGTGTGGTTAGTTACTGGCCCTGCTAGTCGATCTTCTGGAACGGATCGGTAGCAGGGTCAGTCTCAGCAGCGGGCTGCGAGGAAAAATCTTCAGTTGCTTCTGCTGGCATTTTATCCAGGCGGTCGGGTTCCTCAGTTCGGAATTCGGCCGCCTGCTTTTCTAGATTCTGATGGATTTTCTGCTCGCCCTCGGCGGCCGCGGTAGCTCGGGGTGGAAGCTGGATGTATCGCTCTGCGGGCAGGCCGGCGCGCAGTTGGCGCATCCTCTCAACCTCGGCATCCAGCTTGAAGCCGAAGACCACGACGACATTAATGCCCCAAAGTGCAGTCATGAGAGCAATGACGGCACCCATGGCGCCGTAGGGGTTTGAAGCCGCAAAGTTGAACAGGTAAAGCTGCAATGCCTTGCCAATACCCAGCGAGCTGATAATTGCCAGTGCCGAACCGGTACTGAGCCAGCGGAATTTGCGCATGCGCACATTCGGTGTGAAGTAGTACAGCGAGCCAATCAGAATCATCGACATGACGATAATGACCGGCCAGCGCAGCCAACTCCAGACGGAGATGCAGAAGTCAATGACCTGTCGCGTGGTCGATTCAATACCCAACGGGCGGGCAACCGGTTCGACGATGGTGATAACTAGCTGGTCATTGACAACAATCGCAATGAGCAGTACCACCGTGCCAATGAGCAGCAATAGCGTAATGGCGACCATGAGCAGGTGGTAGCGAATAAGCGTGCGGCCTTCGGATACGCCATAGATGGAGTTACCCGTGCGCGAAAATGCGCGCGTGTAGGCCGACGACGAAATCAGCGCAAAGACAATACCGATAGTCAGTGCGACGAGACCGCCCGTGGCGGAGCCGATAATCGTTGAGATGACATTGCGAATCGGTTCGGCATACTCAGCTGGAATGTAGCTGCGGATGAAATCCTCGGTCAGTCGGTTGAGGTCATCGGTGTAACCGGCCAACATCAGCGTGGCAATTGAGTAAATCGCAAGCAGTGCGGGTGCGAAGGTTAGCACCGTGTAGTAAGTCAACTTCGCGGCGGCGTCGAAACCGAGCTCCAAGAAAAACTCGATACCCGCACGCTTGAGAGCGTAGAGCGCTCCTTTCCACCCCACGGGTGGCAACTTCTTCGCGGACTGAGCAAAAGATGCGTCCGCCGACTCGTAGGCCTGGAGTGTGTGCTTGATCTGCTGTGCTGGTGACACCTAAAGAATCGTCCTCTCCGACCGGACAGCGGCTGCAACATATATGCGGACATCTGCGCTCGCTTAAGTCTATCGGTCGAAGAGGGCAGAGACGCTTCTCGGGCCCGGGTGTCAGTTCTTTGTACTGATGCGTCCCGAGACAGCTAATCCGTGGCAGAGGGAGGGGTGGAGCTAGTGGGTGAGTCTGGCGAGCCCGGTGAGTCCGATGAGTCGAGCGAAAGTAGGCGCTCGGCGGTGGCATCGTCAATGACCAAGTGAGTGGCCAACTTTGTTCGAAGGGCCACATCGATAGCCTCGGCCTTGTGTGCGCCACCGGCCACAAGTACCCGAGTGGGGATCCGGCGCAGGTCAGAGAGGCTGATACCTACCGTGCGGGCATCGACCTCTGGCAGCGCAATGCCACCGTCCGGGCGGTAGAAGCGTGAGCAGGCATCGCCCACTGCGCGCTCCACGAGTAAGTCCTTTTCGGTTGCCGACAGCTGCCCCAAGTTCAAGGCCAGTGAATCATGGTCGACTGCGCCGACAGTGAAAACGGCAATGTCCACCGTCCGGCCAAGCGCCAATACGCTGGCGATGAACCGATCCTGTTCCACGATGCGCTTGGTCTCGACCGAATCGAAAATCACCGGCAGCGGCAATGTGCGGGCATAGGCATGGAAAGCGTGGCAGAACCCGCCAATAGTGCGGATGTCATTCGTCGACTTATCGGAATGACTCATTCCGCCCTTGAGCTGCACAATTTCCACGCCCGAGACATCCTTGGACTTCAGTTGCGTGGATACGGAGTACATGGTCTTACCCCACGAAACACCGAGAAGGGTACCGTCGACCACCAGCTCGTCGAGAAGCTCGGCGCCCACACGCCCCAACTCGCGGAGCAAGACCGCGTTGCCAGCGCGTGCCGGTTGCGCCAGGCGCACATCGTTGAGCTGGTAGCGATCCCGCATCTGCGTCGCGGTCTCTGAGGCTTCCTCGCGCGGGTCGTGGATTTCAATGCGCACGTAACCGCGCTCACGGCCAAGGTTGAGCAGTTTAGAGACCGTTGGGCGGGAAACCCCGAGTTCGGTTGCAACCTGAGACTGTGTGAGCCCCTCGCCGTAATAGAGCTTGACGGCGGTGAGTGCTTGGATGTCGCGGGTGTCCACAGCGGCCTCCTCCAGCAAGAGCACTTAGTAAGCGCACTTGTAACAGGAACCTCGCTTGATTGGGACCCTGCCCGACTTGGTCATCGGGAAAGCGTGCGCCTCACCTGTGATTTTAGTTCTACGTTTGCAAAAACAAAAAGTCAGCTTTTGCATTTGTAGTAAACGGTGAGGCGTTTGCTGTCCCCGGAGGCTGCGGAAGGCATCGGAGAGCCCGGAAAGCATCGGAGGATAAGGCAGCGCAGGTTGGGTTCCCGCAGAATTACCAGATATTCACGCGCTCATTCGGCTCACGCCACATGCCGTCCCCCGCTGAAGTGCCGAAGGCCTCATGGAACTCATCGATGTTGCTGGCAATGACGTTGCAGCGGAACTCCGCCGGCGAGTGCGGGTCAATGGCAAGCAGCTGACGTGCAAACTCCGGACGAATCTTGGAACGCCAGACCAGTGCCCACTGCTTGAACAGGTCACGGTAGGTCTCGGGGGTGTCCTCCAACCCGAGTTCCTTTCCGCGGGCAGCGAGGAAACGGCGGAAAGCGACGACAGCAATACCAAGCCCGCCCAAGTCACCGATGTTCTCTCCCAGGGTGAAGCGACCGTTGACACCGGGCAGGTCAGCGCCCTCCTCGGCCTGCTCGCGCAGAGCCTGCGGAACCAGGCCCTCGTACTGGTCCACCAGTGCGGAGGTCAGCTTCTCAAAAGCTGCGCGATCCTCATCGGTCCACCACTGGTGAAGGTTGCCGTGACCGTCATACTGCGAGCCCTGGTCATCAAAACCATGACCAATCTCGTGACCAATAACCGCACCGATGCCACCGAAGTTCTCCGCTGGGGAAGCGTCCGGTGAGAAGAACGGCGACTGCAAAATCGCAGCCGGGAACGTGATGTCATTGACCACCGGATTGTAGAAGGCATTGACCGTCTGCGGAGTGCCATGCCACTCATCACGATTGGCCGGGGTTCCCAGCTTTGCCACCTCATAATCATGCGCAAAAGCGCTGGCAGCGCGAGCATTGTCCATCAGTGAATCCCCGAGCTCCATCGCCGAGTAATCACGCCAACGCTCCGGGTAGCCAATCTTGGCCTTAAACAGCGACAGCTTCTCCAGCGCCCGCTCCTGTGTCGCCTTCGTCATCCACGGCAGCTTCGAAATTCGCTCCCGGTACGCCGCCAGCAGGTAGTCCACCAGTTCCAGGACCTGCTCCTTGTACTCCGGAGGGAAGTGCTTTTCCGCATACAGCTTGCCGACGTCATGTCCAACCGCCCCGTCCGCAAAGGCAACACCACGCTTCCAGCGTGCACGCTGCTCGGTCGAACCCTGCAAGGTGCGGCCGTAGAAGTTAAAGCTCTCCGCAGAGAAGTCATCCGACAGGTAGGCAGCACGCTGGTGGAGAACGCGCCACAGCGCCCACAGGCGCAGATCTGCCAGGTCAGTGTCCTGCCACAGCTTGCTCAAGTGCTCGAAGTACGACGGCATCATCACCACGATGGTGTCGATGGCAGTCTGGTTCGTCTCATTGACACCGGTGGCCGCGAGCCACTCCGCGACCGGGAAGCCGGTGGGGAGGTCAGCAATAGCGGTCTTGTTATAGGTCTTCAGTGCGTCGCGGGTATCGACCACATTCCAGTGACCAGTGGCAATGCGCTTTTCAAAAGCCACGATGCGCGCCGCCGCAGCGGCCGGGTCCACCAACTCGAATGCAGCAAGTGCGGTGGAGAGGTCTCCCGCGCCGTCGTCATGCGAGGAGAGGAGCTTCAACATAGCGGCAACATGCTGCTCATAGGCGGCGAGAGTGTCGGCGTGGCCAGGCTCGCGGTAGTAAGCCTCATCCGGGAGGCCGAGGCCCGACTGCAGCAGGTAGAGAGCATCCAGGTCCGAGCCGGAATCCTTCTCTACCCAGTACCCGAGCGCACCACCGACACCGAGGCGGTCGAGGCGGCCGAGTGCCAACGCCAGCTCATGCGCGTTCTCGGCGGAGGCAATCATTTCTAAATCCTGTGCGAGCGGAGCAGCGCCGGCGTCATTAATAGCGGCTTCGTCCATGAAAGAGTTGTACAAGCGAGCGACGCGGGAATTCGGATCCGCATCGGCGGCAGTGGTGATGAGCTCGCGGACATTTTCCTCCGCCTCATCCCTTAGGTTGTAAAAGGCGCCATCGATGGGGCGGTCAGCCGGGATGACGTGATTGCTAATCCACTCACCGTTGGTGGCCAAGTAGAGGTCATCCTGTGGGCGAGGAGTTGTTGAGAATTGGGACGTTGCGGACTGGGTCTCAGTATTAGTGCTATTTGTCATGCCGCCAGTCTAGGGGCAAGGGCGGATTGAAGCTGTGACTGGAGGGGTGGAATAAGTTTAGGCTTACGAATGGGGCTGAAGTGGTTTAGGGGGTAAGGTGCAAACCATGAAATTTCTTCCACTTTCCGCGAACGCGGTGTTGAAGCGACGCCCGGGACGCGCCACTTTGGCAAGTATCGTGGCCGTTGCGCCGCTGACCTTGGGTGTTATTGCACCGGCAGACGCACAAACACAGGACGCATCTGCACACTCCAACCAGTCCGCTGCTGATTCCAAGGGGTCGCTCGACTTTTTGACTGTTCAGGAGTCGCAGGGCTCTGATGCCAACGGTTCGTCAACTGGTTCGGCTACCAGCGCATCGTCAAACTCGGCTCGCACCGGCTTCAACATGGGGCCGACCGGCGTGGACGTTTCCAAGTGGCAGCGCCCAGGTGGCGTCGCGCTGAAATGGGACGAGGTCGCAGCCAGCGGCCAGAAGTTCGCTTTCATCAAGGCCACCGACGGTGTCGAAGGTGACCAGAAGTACTTCCTCGAGGACTCCATTGCTGCAGCGAAGGCCGGTCTGTATGTGGGCAGCTACCACAAGGCACATCCGGATCGCTCCGCAATTGCGCAGGCTGACCAGTACGTAGAAGCACTGCAGCAGCGCGATGAGCAAATCTCCACAGACAAGACACTGCCGCCGGTGCTGGACATCGAGCTGGATAATGGCCTCAACCCGACCCAGCTGCAGAAGTGGACCAAGGACTTCCTCGAGCGCGTAGAGGAAAAGACCGGCGAAACCCCGATGATTTACACCTACCGTTGGTTCTGGCAGAACCCGATGGGTAACTCGACCGACTTCACCGACTACCCGCTGTGGCTCGCCGCCTACGAAGACAGCGCTCCGACCTCGCTGCCGGGCGGTTGGGAGAGCATGGCCTTCTGGCAGCGTTCCTCCACCGGCCGCGTCGATGGCATCCCGACCATCGTGGATGAGGATGTCTTCAACGGCACCGAAGCTGAGCTGCAGCAGCTGGCTGCTGCTCACTAGCAGTGTGTTGTGGGGCCTGGGGGCAGGCTAAAACTTCGTCCGCCCCGCACGCCACGCAATCAACGCAGGCAGGAGCTTGTCGACGTCGTCGACGACGATAAGCGCATCGAGAAGCTCCGGTCGCACAAACCCCGCATCCACAACTTTGCGCAGGAGCGCCAACAGGGGCTCCCAGAAGCCCGAAGGTCCCAGCAACGCCACTGGCTTGGCATGAATCCCCAGGTGCTGCTGGGTCCACACCTCGAAGAACTCTTCCAGTGTGCCCGCACCGCCGGGGAGTGCAACAAAAGCATCGCCGAGCTCATACATGCGCGACTTTCGATCGGCCATAGTCGCAACAGTTTCCAGGTGAGTCAGCCGCGGATGGGCAATTTCCTTCTTGACCAAGACCTCGGGGATGACACCTGTGACACTGCCGCCGTCGTCAAGCGCTGCGTTAGCAACCGTGCCCATAAGACCAATCGCCGCGCCACCGTAGACGAGCTCCACCCGATTTTCCGCGAGTGTCTGGCCGAGACGTTCGGCGGTGACGCGCCAGGCGGGATCGTTGCCGAAGCCGGAGCCGCAGAAAACAGTTAGTGACGACAGTGCGCGCTGTGGCTGTTCACGGCCAGCGGCAAGCTGGGGCAGCTCTTCGCGGAGCTTCGGCAGAGTGGTTTCGACCAGCATAGGGGCGATTTTCCCGGTCGGTAGCCAGGGGTCGAGCCAGCGGACCTCTTCAATTTCGGCGTGGGGCTGAACGTTCGCCAGCTCATCGGTGAACTCGCCGACATAGCGCACATGGTGGCCGACGACCTCGAAGCCCGCCTCGTTGGCGGCGGCCGCACGGGCGATATTCCACGGACGCAGCTGCGATAGCTCGATGTCCACGCCGAGCTCCTCGGAGACTTCGCGCGCGGCGGTGACCTCCGGGTGATCGACGGACTCACCCGGCTCGAACTTGCCGCCGGGCAGCATGAACGTATCCGTGCCCCGCTTACGAACGCACAAAACCCGCCCCACCGGGTCAGTCACAACCATTGCGGCGACAACGATGGAACGGGTTTGTGCAGTCACTCGGTCCCCTTAGGTGAAGGAGGCACCGAGGCTCTTTCGCCTAGGGATCCTTCACAATCATCTTCCCGGGCGAGTATAGACCCGAGCGAGTGATATCTTCATACTCAATTTCGGCGACATCCGGCTTGACCTTGTCCTTATTCGGACGCGGCGAGAGCTTCTCGACGGAACCCCAGTCGCGGCGCCAGTCGTTCTTGAGGTAAGTCGGTACGGACGTAGCCTCATTCACAGCGTCGGAGAATCCGAGCGGACCACCGCCATCGACCGACTGCCAGACATCTGCACCGACGACCTTCAGGCCACGGTCCGGAGTGATGCGGTACTCCGGAAGCTCTGCGACACCTGCGTAGTGGTCGAACGGACGCTGGCACGGGAACTGGAAGGCAACCGGCCAGTCCGGGATAGTCGCAGTTTCCGGCGAAATGACATCAGTCATCGACTGCAGCTCGGCCAGGCGAGGAGGGGTCAGCGCCAGCCACTGATCCTCGGAGACGTCATTGTCCTCCGCTACCAGTCGCACAGCGGTCGCTCCCTCTGGGATCTCCTCGGTCAGGAAGCGCAGGTTACGCCAGGTCGGAGCAGGGCCGATATCAATCGGCTCCGACTCGGAGAGGACCTCGAAGCCATCCTCGTCGCCGCCCTTGCGACCGTACTCTGCCACCAGCTTGCGGCCCTGCTGAGCCACACCGTTGATGTCGTGGTGGAAGATACGGCCGGCCGCCGATACGACGAGCAGCGGGTGGTTCTCATCAATCTCAGGCAGCTGGAACCAGGAAGTTTCCAGGCTTGCAGGACGCTGAATGTCCTCGGAGTAGGAGCCAAGCACCGGCACCTTATCCGGATCCAAGCCAAATGGCAGCTCGACCTGCGAGCCGTTGACACCCTTGTCGGCACGCTTGCCGCCGTCGGTGCCCGACGCGGAGCCGCCCTCAACTGTGGCTTCCGGATCAGTAGACTGATCATCAGTGTCGGCAGTACTTGCCTGGCTCTGGCTGGTGTCCACAGCTTCGGCCTTCATGTTAGACGGGACGCCGTTCGGGTCGAAGCCACGGTTCTTGCCGCCACCGCGCAACGATTCCGCTAGCGGCTTGCCATCGACGGTATTCAGGAAGCCATCGTTCGGATCGGTTTCCATCAGCACATCGCTCGCCATATTACATGTCTGACCAGCCAAGGAGCGGATATTACCAGCGGCGACCGAGTATGCCGGGTACTGCGATACTGCGCCCTTGCCCAGCGAAGCCACCATGAACATCGTCACCAGCAGCGTCGTCACTGCAATCGGGGACGATGCAACTGCATTGATGCGGCGCGCGCGTGCCGACTTTTCCTGCGACTTCGGCTTGGTGCGGAACTCCTGGACGAAGTTCATTACGGCACCAGCCAGCAGCAGTAGCAAGGCTAGAGCCAATACTGCTGAACCCAGCTGGTGGCCGCGCAACTGAATAGTCTTGTCGAACCACGGCACACCGTAGGACGACACATACCACCAGCCGTTAATGCCCATCAGCGAGAAAGCGAGGATGAAGGTGATACCACCGGCAAAGAACAGCTGGTTGCGCGGGTTACCTGCTACCCAATGGCTAATGGCCATGGCGGCAAGTGCTGCCAGGGAAGCCGCGATGCCCGCGTATACGCCGAAGTGGTGCGTCCACTTTGTCGGCGTGAAGGTCAGGAAGAACATGGTGCCGATGAACATGAACACCAGGCGTGCCGACGGGCCGGCCAGAGCCCCCGGAACGGTGCGGTGACGAAGCAGCGCGGCAATCGTGATGGTCAAGCACGCCAGTGCAATCAGAACCGGGAAACGACGCGGGAAGGCGCCGTCGACCGACTGCAGCACCAGCCAGTAGTAGCGGACGTACTCGTTGTACCAAGGCTCCGACGGGCCGATGATGCTGCGGACGCGAATGGACTCGCGGACCGTGGCCAAAGTCTGGTCGCCGAAGACACCGGCCAAGATTGCGGTGCCCGCAGCCAGGAACGGCGCAATCTGCATCAGTGGGGCCTGCCAACCACCACCGAGAGCCTTATGGCGCTCAACGACAATGCGCACCAGCATCGGGATGCCTGCGAGCAGGGCAGCAACTGCCATTAGGCCCGTTGGGCCCGAGCCCAGTGCCAGCGTGGCGATAACCACTGCGACTGCAGCTGGCAGCAGGCGTCGAGTCAGAATTGCGCGCTCAATGAATGCCCAGGTCAGCAGGGATCCCAGAGCAATGACCGGCTCCGGGCGCAGTCCGTTGTTGTACGGCAGCCAGAAGGCCAACAGCACACCAGCAGCAGACCAGTAGGCCACCCGGCGCTGGGCAATCTTCTCGCCGAGGCGTGGGATAACCATTCGGGAAATAATGAACCACACCAGCAGTGCGGACAGCAGCGCCGGTAGTCGCATCCACAGTGACGAGGTGGACACCTTCACCATCAGCGACAGCAGGTCGTAGTAGGGGCTGCCGAACGGTGACTCAGGAGCGCCGAACCAACGGTAGTAGTTCGCCATGTAGCCCGACTCGTCGGAGACGCGCGCCATGGTGAAGATGTAACCGTCATCGGAGGTGTTGCCACCGATGAAGTGCCAAACAACCAAAATCGTGCCGACCAGGATGTCCAGCGGAGTCGGCTTCAGCGCACCGCGCTTGAACAGCGGAGTGAAGGGGGAACCGTCGATACGGTCAATGCGAGCCAACGCGACCAGGGAAGCCAGCGTCAGAAGCAGACCCAAGTACATGACGATGTACTTCACCACTGTCGGGTGTGAGGTGTAGCGGGAGTCGATGTTCATGTGGACATCGAGTCCATCGGCTACGGCCTTGGCCGCGTCGCCGTCAGCGGGCAGGTCAGTGTAGATACCGGTGACCTGCGGACGGTAATCGCCCTGTGTGGTGGCGGTGAGCTTCTCACCATCTGAGTTCTTGGCGCCGTCGATGTTGACGGTGGTTTTGTGCTCGGTGGAACGGATTTCCAGGATCCTGCCCTTGTTTGCGGCAAGCTCCTTCTTATCCAGGCTCATCACCACGCTGTCGCGCAGAATGACGTCGAGGCCGTCCTTGCCCGAACGCACCATCAGACCCCGTTTGGTCGGCTTATCCGCGGTCGGGGGGATAGTCGACAACAGGGTTGTCCGCTTGTCGGAAAGTTCATCCGTCAGGGACAGAGGCAGATCGACGCTCAGATCCAACGGTGCCTGCGCCATAAGCGGTGCATCCACTGAGTTCAGTGTGTCGCGCTGAGGCCAAGACACGGAGGACTGAGTATTCACGACCGGGAGGAACGGTGTGATGACAAAGCAAATGAAACCGACGATTCCAGCGATAATCGCTGTCCAACGAGTCAGTGTCGTAGGAGAGGGGCCGTCCATAGGCGGTCTCTCCACGCGGTCGATGGTCACTTCGGGTGAGCCGTCGACACTTTCTTTGATTTCTTTAGTTTCGGCAGTCACAAGGAAAGATACTACGGTAATTGGCGTTTTTCTTTGAGTTTGCAACGCGAAAGCTACATCACAGTTTCCACATTAGTAACAGGAATCACGTTTATAGCAGGGGATAGCCGCCCAATACCTACTTGCCAATACCTACTTGCGAACCGCCACTACGAACGGGCCGACCTGGTTTAGCTCCCAGTGCTTCTCAAATGCAGAGCGGGCAAAATTCAGGCTCCGGAAGACCACATTCGGATTGTTCGGATAGATATCATCCGCGATGTCCAACGTCAGTGGAGCGGCATCCTCGCCATCAGGTGTCTCAACCTCGCCCCGCAGCACAATGGCATCCGGTCCGCGCCACGGCGTTTCATCCATGGCCTGCACGAGCTCATCGGGGTCGCGAATCTCCGACCATTCCTCCAATGCCTGATTACGGCGGTCGAACTCACCCAGAGGGTTAGCGTAGTGGCTGGTCAGCGCCTGGAATCCGTACCAGGGATAGAGTGCTTGGAAATTCTTCTCATCCGTCAGCACCACTGTCTGGGCCGGATCGAGCCCGGCCTCCTTCAGCGTTTGGTCCACCGCTGAGTACCACGCCCCGGCATTCGGTGGGAAGCGGTCCGCGCGCTCGCCGTTACCGTCGGTGTCGGTATGCGCCAAGTCGATGGCACCATGCAACTTATTCGGAATCGACTGCGCGTAGCCAATGCCCGCCAGCAGCAAGACTGCCGCCATTACCGCGGAGACACGCTTGGCAATGTGAGCTGGTGCCGCCTGCGGCCAATACTTCTCGATGCCGTTGAGACGGGCGTCGGCAAGCGCGACCACACCAGCCGCGATCAGCATGAACGTAATCGGTGCGGTGAGGCGGAACCCCAGCAGCGTGCGTCCGAGCAGCGTCGCCACCATCGAGGCCACTACCCAGCCATAGAGCACCAGCGTGCCCAGGCCGAGCGCGCGGGCATCCGGCTCCGTGGCGCTGACCAGCATGCGCACGACACCGATGAAACACAGCACACCGATTACGCTGGCGGCGAGCATCGGCAAAGGCAGCTGCGCGCTCTCCGGGGGCAGGTAATGCGTCGCTGTCGCGCCCGAGCGCGGTGCCCCCGTCACAACCGCCAGCATGTACGGACCCCACACCGTCGCCGCAATCAGCATCGATCCCACGCCCATAATGATCAGGCGCACTACAGGCATCCACGAGCTTGACGACGTCCACGCGACCACGGCCAACACGACCACAATAAGCGCGCCTACGGCAGTGTAAAGAGTGTAGAAAGTCGCAGAAATACCCAGGAAGACGAGCACGCCAAACATGGCGGACCAAGCGCCGGTGAGACCGCGCCAGGCCATCAC
The DNA here is from genome assembly GCF_001838255.1 of Corynebacterium sp. HMSC073B01. Classification (NCBI taxonomy): domain Bacteria; kingdom Bacillati; phylum Actinomycetota; class Actinomycetes; order Mycobacteriales; family Corynebacteriaceae; genus Corynebacterium; species Corynebacterium sp. HMSC073B01. The sequence continues at coordinate 80,847 of NZ_KV836141.1, forward strand.
GGTCATCGCCGGAAGACCCATAGCAACGACTGCGGCGTAGGGCTCATCGGCGACAGTGGCCAGGGCGACGGCCGTGGTTGTCAGCGCAATGCCAGTGGCTACTGGCAGGGAGCCACTCAGGCGTTGCCACACCGGAATCAAAACACAGCCAGCAGCGGCGAGTGTCATCAACGCCCAGGGCTGGAAGACCTCCCAGCCGGCAATGCCCAGGATATTGGCCAGGCGTCCGCCCAGGAAGAACCAACCAGCGGGGTAGAAAGACGGGATGTCGATGTACGACATGTCATGCAGGCCAGGCTCCGCGGCCATCCTGGTGAGGTATTCAGTGCGGAACTCCTGGTCGACAGACAGACCGTCTAACCACAGCTTGGTCGAGCCCAGCGGCAGGCCGACGGCAGAGACCACCAGAATGGCCGGTGACATGTAAGCCAGCAGGTACGTCAACCACGTTAGCCACCGGGGGCGATTGTCTTTGCCCTTGGTGGCGAAGAAATACAGCAGGACGGTGGTGAGCGTCAGCGTGATGACAATCAGCGCTGTTGCGACCGCCCTGGTCAGCTGCGAGCCGCCAAAGGCCGGCAGTGACAGGCGGTGGAACACAAACCAGGACGCCAGAGCGATAACCGAACCGCCCACAAGCGCTGCGACCAGGTAGAGGAGGGCAGCCTTGAGGGAGAGCTGGTCATCATTGAAGATCTCGTAGCGATCTTCGTCGGTGAACTCGCCTGCGAGCCGGTTTGTGGAAAACTCTGTAGTTTCGTCAAAAGCTGGCGAAGCCTGTTGGGCTTCGCTGCATGATGAGGTGTCGGCCTGCTTGTCAACCATGCTTTTAAGTGTTGCACACGAACGTGAACGACCGGATACCTGCGACGTGGATATCGCTTTGAGGGACGAGTTCTTTAGAGTTTCACGGTAAGGTCTTTACGCGTCGCGAGAAGGAAAGCTCTCCAAAGGATTATTGAAGAACTGGCAAGCCCGATGACCAATCCCCACCACACCCCGTGAGGCCCTAGACCGATGGGAAAAGCAAGTATTAAAGCAGCTGGCAAACCTATAATCCAATAACCAGTGAGGGATGCCTTCAAACCAGTAGTGGTGTCGCTAATCCCGCGCAGGAGACCGATAGCTATGTTTTGTGCAGTATCGACAAATTCCATCACTGCGCCAATAGCCAACAACCCCAATGCGATGCTTAATGTCTCGGTGGCATTGGATTTCTCGGAGCTGTTTATAAATGGGGAAAGTACGAGGCGGGGAGCGCAAAGAAAGCTGACGGAAGCAACAGCAACGATGGCAGCCATCATCGTTTGAGTTCGAATGCCGACTTGGCGTGCAAGGGAGTTGTCATTCAGACCCCAAGCGCGACTCACAAGAATAGAGCTGCCGTGGGAGAACCCAACACCAATCTGGAAAACAATAAAGGTTATTTGATAGACGACGTTGTGCGCTGCGAGTGCTTCTGTGCCAAAGGATCCCATGACCATCGCCAGCACAGAAAACATGCCCGCTTCGGCTCCGTAGGTTGCTGAGACTGGAAGCCCCAGACGAAGCTGAGTGCGGACGAGGTGACGGAGCCTTCCGTGCATCGTGTCTCTGTCGGCACTCCAGAAATCGAGGGCAAGAAAAGTTGAGAGGTCGGGATCTCGGATGGTGATTCGCAGGTAAATTAGGGCCGACAATAAATGAACCAGTGTGGTGGACAGTCCAATACCTAGCAGCCCCAATGCAGGAATAGGCCCGAACCCGAAACCGAGTGCGTAGTTCAATGCTGCATTCACTACAATCATCGCCACGGTGATGTGCAGTAGAGATTTTGGTTTGCCGAGGCCTACACAAAACTGACGGGAGACTTGGAACCACAAACAAGGAACAAGACCTGGCGCGAGCAACCACATCATGGAAGTGGCTGCGGAACTAATCTCAGCGGACTGGCCGAAAAACGGTAGGGCGTAGGCAATCGCCATCAGAACCAGTGCTCCCACTAGACCGCTGACAGTTGCTAATAGCCAGCCGGTGCGTGAGAGGTTGCGAATTTCGCGTTGCAGCGTAGCGGCAGATAGTTCGGAGTCCGCTCGCTCGCGAGATTTGCTTTCGTAGAGTGAATGAGCCGACGCAATTCTATTGCCCAGCGGTGTTAATAGGCCCACGGCCATTGTGCGTATCTGGTTAAACCACACAACTGCCAAACCTCCGCCAGCAAGAGCCCCGAGGCTAAGTTGGCCCATCATGAAAGTGTCGGTGGTTGAAATTGCGATATTCGCAAGCTGTGTGCCGGCAAGGGGAAGAGACAACGCCAAAATCTGGCGGTTTAGTTTCTGAGAGGTAGCTCCGGGCACTACTTTTCCTTCGACCATGAAACTCGTGTTGAATTTAGCGAAATTGGGCTTTCCCCAGCGCGCAATGACATAACTTGTTCCCAAATTTTGGACTCGAGAGCTACATCGAGCAAATCGCGTTCGGCCATCCACTCATCGTTGAACACGGTATCTAGATACTTTTCCCCTCCATCGCACACCATGGTCAATGATGTAGAACCAGCGGGAAAGCTCGGTAGGAGCTCGAGGGCTGCCACTACGGCTCCACCGGCAGATCCTCCCAGTAGAAGTCCCGTATGCTTTGCGATCGCCCGACATGCAGCGAAAGCTGCCTTGTCGGATACCTTTGCTCCGTAGTCGAGTAAGTCGTAGCGAACCGAAGTGCCGATAACTGCACCTTCGGGGGTGCCCGTTCCAGATTGCCAATAGTCGTGTCCAGGAGCACCGAATGCAATGGAACCTTCCGGTTCGACGCCTATAATAGTGGGACGGTGTCCCAATTGATGGAGACGTTCAGTAACTCCAAAGAGACTTCCACCTGTGCCTACAGCACTGATGATATGAGATGGACTTGCTCCGAGATCATTCAAAATTTCATCAGCTGCAGGGTAATAACCCATTGAATTTGCAACATTGTCGTGCTGCTTCATGAATACCCAGCCGTGTTGTTTGCTGAGCTCCTCAGCATGGTTTTCTCTAGCCGATGTGGCGAGCGAATCGTCATCTTGATTGGAAACGAAGCACATCTGTGCATTCATTGCACGCATGGAGTTCAATTTATCTTTACAAGAATGATTATCGACGACTGCTACGAAGTCGTATCCGCGCTCAAGTGCAAGAAGTGCTAAGCCCTGTCCAGTATTACCGGAAGTCGATTCAACGATAGTGCCATGCTCTTGTAGTCGGTTATCCTGCTCTGCCGCCTTAATCATCGACTGGGCCATCCGGATTTTCGCACTTCCAGTTGGGTTGAATTGCTCGAGCTTAAGCAAAACGCGACTTTTCTGGGGAGTACAGACAAGCTCGAACAGAGGAGTATTGCCAATGAGTTGAGACATCTGCGTATAAATTCTTTTTGGCATCTTTATTTGGCCTCTGTTCTAGCGATCTTCCGTGATGGTCATGGTGACAGGATTAAAGGCGTATTTCTGAGGAATCCGATATCCGTGGAAAGCAGACTCGTTCGAGTCCATTTGATACCCGGCTGTGTCGGGATAGACTAGGAAATCTCCAGGTCGAGGCCTGTCGGGGAGTTGAATCATTCTTTTGCTGAGATAATCGCTGTCTAAGCACGTTGATCCGGAAACTGCTGTTGCGGTAGCTACTCCCGAGTCGATAATGACTCCGTTACGCACAAGGTATGGGTCCGGATAATACTCCGAGTTGAACCATTGCTCTGAGAGGCTGAGACTAGTTCCACGTACGACAGTTACTGTCCGTGCAGCATTGGGCAATGCGTGACACGAAAGAACAGGAAAGAAACTAGCACCCGCGAACTGGCATAAAGACCGTCCAGGCTCTGCCAAAATCTTTATGTTGTGACGATGAGCGCGCTGAGCCATGGAGTCCGAGCTGCGTCGAGTGGACTCCATATCTCGACGTGTCAGTGGGCGATGTTGATTAGCTATAAACCGTAGTGAGTATTGTCCGGATAAAGGTGATCCGAACGGATATTGGTCTTTAGGTTTATCCGAATCTATGAACATTTCGTTTTTTAGTCGAGATTGTAGGTTTCGCCAGACTCCATACTCGACTGAGCTTGTGGGAAATCCACCTCCAATGGAAATAGTGTCGGCCCGTGGAGACAGGGAGCGCACCTTGAGTAGGGTGTCGATTGCCAGATGCGACATGTTTATCCTCTCGTGGAGGTCATAACCGTTGCAGTGGAAACTTAGGCCGGTAATTTCGATGTTGGCACGGCCTTGGCTAAGACGAGCGGTTAGAGACAAGGCGGTATCGATGCTCATACCAAACCGTGTGGAGGGGGTTTGGTTCGCAATCCGGAGAAGAACTCGGAGCTGATTAGGCGTATCGATTTCGTCGACAAATTGGGAAATTATTCTTGAATCTACTTCATTGGAAATAGTTAGAGTTGCATCGTGGCAAACTGCCAAATGGATAAGTTCTCGACTCGGTGTAGCACCAGTAATGATTAATTTATTTCCTGGTACACCAGCGGCCAGAGATGATTGGAACTCTTCTACGCTGGCGACATCGATTCCACTGTCGAAACCACGAAGAGCACTCAGTGCTATCTCGCGACTGAAGTGCGCGGACTTATTTGCCTTTTTGCCAAATCGAATACCGAATTTAATGCCGACTTCCTTAGCGGTTGTATGCCAGGCTGAAAGTGTTTGAGCAAATTGGTTTGGGCAAAGGACATGAAAAGGGGTGTCGGAAAGCTCAGCAATGAAGTCAAGTTTCCCTGAGCCAATCAGAGCCGTTTGCCAGCTTGGAACATCAATCTTGCATGATATGGCACTTACCACAGGGATATCTCCGTCCCGAATCCCTGCTTAAGACCTTCCTTGGCGAGGATTTGGCCGACAGCGATATCGGTTAGAACTAGTCCGCTGTTATAGCAAAACGTAGTTTCGTCAATACGAGGCAGTTTGCGCCCTTTGCGGAGCAAATCGGATAGTTCGGCATGGACATTCGGCAACCGACCATCGGTGTCAGCGTAATCGCGACCGGTAACATTCATCTGTTCGATACTCGTCGTGATGACTCTGCTCGCTTGATGACAGATATCAGGGGCGATTCCGTAGCCCACAACAACGACGGTTGCGTGCCGGGGAATATCGGATGCTGTGACAGTACAACGAGTCTCAGGTCCAGCGGCCCCGATAATGAGATCACAGTTTGAACTCACAGTTGTAGGATCGTCTACAATCTTGATTTTTATTTTTCGGCCAAGCTTCACTGCTGCTGTTGATGCAATCTTGGCGCCTTTCTCTAGTCCCACGCTGTGGCTGCCGGCGAGATAAATCGTGTTTAATGTTTCAAAGGTTTCAAGGAGAAAAGGGGCTGCGTTTTGTCCTTGGGTTCCCGAACCGATGATGAGAGCGCTCTGAGGAATTGCACCAGCATACTGTGCCAACAGCGCTGAGACTGCCGGGGTTCTGAGAGTTCCTGCCGCAGCGCCGTCGAGAAGTGCAATAGGATATCCGCTGGAATCGTCGTACAGTGTGAGGGTCGTGTAATAGCTTCTATCCCTGGCGCTTTGTTGGTGAGTTTTGCTCCAATGGGTATAGGAAGTCTTGAATCCGACGGAATTTGAAGAACGACTTCTGCCGACCATCGAGTAACTCACGCTTTCAGGTACTTCAACTTTGATTTTCCCTGGGCACAGAGTTCCTGGCTGGTCGAGCTCGATGAGAGCGGATTTCACCGACTCGAGTACGGACTCGGGTGAAATTTTTATTTGAGCTAGTTCTGATCTGCTGAGGACGGTCAGGTTAGTTCGCTGTTTCATAGGATTTCACCATCCATAAATCGGATGTGTTGGCCGTAGCCGGGTTCGTTGATTTCATTGATGGGGCGTGTGTTTTTGGTTCCCATAATGTTGATGCGTAGCATCCAGCGGTCGGTCCCGTCGTAGTTGGCTACGAAAGGTACTCGTCCGTGGGCGCATCGGTCATTGTTGATGATGACCATCTGACCTGGCTTTATAGGCACCGTATAGGTGACAGTGTGAAGAGCCTGTTGAAGCTTCTCAAATGCCTCCCACCACTGTAAGGTTCCAGAATTTTTGTCTGTGTAGGCGGGGTCAAACCGCATGCCTAAATTGCCATCAGTTTTCCAGATTGATGTCATGGCAGTAGGAGCTGCATATTCGTAATCACCGTAAGATGCATCTGGAATAATGATGGCTCCGTCCCCGGTTAGAATTTTTTTCGAATCTACATCGAGTAGATGCCATGCTTCATCGATGGGGGCCAGCGTAGTGCCGACATTTTTGGGGTTACGAAGACCAAATAAAGCGAAGTGCGTCGCGCGCCGCGGATGAAAAGCATCTTCTGTGTGCAGAGTCAATGTGGTGTTGCTGCTGGCGCCAACTTGCTGGTTCTCCTGGCTGCGGGTCGGCACCAAGTCTGTGGTGATACGGCCTTTCTGCTGTCCGAACCATCCGAATGGGCGACCGACAGCGCTAGCGATGATCGCAAGAACGAATCTCCAGGTTCGGACCTTGCCAACGCATTCCTGCCACGTGGCTGGGGTAGGTCCGTGAACTGCAGGGAAGGGAAGTCCATGGATGGAAGTGGCATGGGCAGTAGGGGAGAGCAGAATTAGTTCTTTCAGTTCCTCCAGCTCATCAGTCAAAAGATGATTGATGGCATTGTACGAGTCGGGAGAGCTAATCTTCTGTGTCGCAGCCAGTTCGTCGGCAGCTTTAACGATCCTGTGTGAGAGTTCTTGGCTCAGGTGCAAATGCTGCATGACAGAGAGATTAGGTGGGGGTAGCCTATGCTGCAAAGGGTGACCTAGGTAATTATTCTTAAAAGAATTTCGTTAGTAGGCTTGCCTAAGCTTTACTGCTGCTGTAGTTGTTAGCTATGTCTTTTCTCCTGTGGGCAGTCTTTCTTAGAGATTAAGGAACCATCATGACCAATTTTTCTCGACGCCAATTCCTCGCTGCAATGGCAGTTATTGGGACAGGCACTTTTCTGACGGCGTGTACGTCACGAGAGTCGACGGCAGGGGATGGGGCTGCCAGTGGGGATGAAGTCGAAAACGTTAATGTGCTGCGTGTTGGGGCTCTCGGGAAAGCGGCAAGCGCTCAACGAGACCCTTACCAGCTTTTGCCTAATGATTCAGATATGCTTATTAGCTCCCTGATCTGGGAGGCTCTGACGGTGCCGGGCGAGAAAGAAACTGTAGTGCCACGCCTGATGCAGGAATGGAAACAGAATAATCCGACTGAGTGGGAATTTATGATTGCCGACGGTGCTACCTTCCATGATGGTTCCTCGGTCACATCTGAAGATGTCGTGTGGTCGTTGAAGAAGATGCTTTCGGATGAGGAAAACTCATTCCGGCTTCCAGTGATGCCTGATAGCATTCGTGCTGCTGGAGCCAACGTCGTTGTGATGGAAACTGCGGAACCGAATTCACAGCTTCCGATGCTTGCGCGATTGATGACCTTCGTGATGAAGAAGGGTTCCTCTGCTGAAAAGCCCATTGGATCGGGGCCGTTCCAGCTGGTCAGTTGGGAAAATGGTTCTGCTAAGCTCAAGCGTTTCGATAACTATCACGGAACAGTAGCAGGAGTTGCTGAGGTCCATGTCATTCCATTTGAAGACTCCACCGCAATGACTAATGCGCTGTTGTCCGGGCAAATTGACTTAGCTCAAGCTGCGGGTCCTATTGCGGCCCGATCCGTCGAAGGAAATGAAGATATAAAGATTGTGCGCCGGATGAATGACTCGGTTATTCCACTAATCATGCGTACCTCAGATGGGCCTTTCTCAGATGTGAAAGTTCGTCAGGCGCTGCGCCTTGCAGTTGATCGGGAGCAAATCATCCAACGAGCTCTCTCCGGTTATGGAACCCCTGCAAACGACATTCTTGGAACGGCAGATTCGAACCTGGATTCTTCGTTAGTGCGTAAGCGTGACGTTGTGAAAGCGAAGAATCTCCTCCAAGAGGCAGATTTTGACCTTGAGAAAACGTATGATTTGTACGTTACCCCTGAGGCTCCGGGTCAAGTAGAGGCGATGAAGGTTATCGCTGATCAGGTGAAAGAAATCGGCATGACTCTCAATGTAGTGGAGCAGGATTCGGGTACTTTCTACGACGAGACATGGACCAAGGCAGACCTATATTGTGGCTATTGGGGAACTAATGATTCTGTGCTCTTCTTCGCTGGGAAGGTTCTCGACGGTGACGCGGCCTCTAATGAGACCGCATTTGATGATGCTGAATTCAACGAGATCTATGATCAGGTACTGGAAAGCACCGATACTGAGAGAATTAACCAGCTAAGCCGCCAGCTGCAGAAGATTGAGTTCGAGCGATCCGGGTATCTGGTCTGGGGTGCATCTGACGGAGTCGATATTGCGAGAGCTAATTTGAGTGGTCTGCCTAAGGCTCCAGGCTATGGTCGTGTCCTTCTTGAAACCGTCCAGAAGGCTTAGTGTGCCAGCGGAAATCGCGCGTTGGCTTATTCCTCGGCTGATAATTCGTGGAGGCTTACTTTTCGCAGTTCTCGGACTTGTTTTTGTAGCGATTGATTGGCTGCCCGGTAATGCTGCCTCCGCAATCTTGGGCGCAAACCGGACCCCGGAAGCTCTGGCAGCGCTAGAAAGAAACCTGAATCTTGATAAGCCGCTTATGGCCCGCTTCCTGAGCTGGCTGGGAAGTGCGTTTGCGGGCGACTTTGGTACTTCCGTAAACGGAGTACCGATTATTAATCTGCTGAGTTCAGCGCTGCCTGTGACGCTGGCAACAACTGGTATGGCATTTTTAGTCACTGCTGTTCTTTCGGTAGCAATCGCCATTTTTTGGGCTTCACGTGCTGAAAGACCCTGGATTTCGCACATTATTGACCGATCGACAGTGGCATTAATTGCGCTACCAGAGTTTGTCGTTGGTGTGTTTCTGGTAGCGGTATTCTCTCTCTGGCTTGGTTGGTTTCCCGCGGTCACTATTACCGCGGAAGGCTTGCCAACCCAGATAAGTATGTACGCATTACCGGTTATGGCGCTGGTAATTCCTCAGGCGGCCTGGAATTCGAGAATGCTTTTCGCAGCGTTCGAGGATGCTTCTCACAACACTGCGGTCCGCAATGCTGAGCTAAACGGAATCGTGGGAAATCAGCTGGCACTTCGACATATCCTGCCGCTATCCGCACCGACATTTGCTACTTCAATGGCTACAACAGCAGGTGTTTTGATAGCAGGGACAGTCACAGTCGAAGCGTTATTTAACCATCCTGGAGTGGGGCTTTTGGTGTCTAATGCAGTCGCGCAACGGGATATCTCGGTGATTCTTGCCGTACTTGCTGTAACAGGGGCGATCATATTGGTGTTGCTGACTGTGGCAGATGCAATAAAAGTCGCATTCACCCCGAAGGTGCAACTATGATTCGAAGGTTTTTAGCGGGGGCCTTTATCGCCCTAGTGTTAGGCGGACCGGTCGCTGCTGGTTTGTTTGGCATTGAACTGTCGGCGCATGGCGTGCCCTTCGCTAACGGTAACGAGGAGGGTTTCCTAGGAACAGAACACCTGGGGAGAAGCGTGGGCGCTGCAGTGCTTGTCGGTGGCCGGTCCTTGGTCGTAACTGCAATTATCGTCGGTTCTTTGACCACGGCATTTGGCGCTCTATTCGGTATCTTGGGGTCGCTAAAGCCAAAACTGGGCTTCTTTATTGAAGCAGTGGCGGATGTCACCATCTTGGTGCCCGCAGTAATTCTTTTGCTTTTAACTGCAGTCTTGTATCCCAATGGTGGGCTACCAGCGCTTATTGGTGTTTCGGTTGTGGTGGGTACGCCTTATGCTGCCCGTGTGGTCGCCGCCGCCACCTATCCCGTTGCTAACGCTGGTTATGTTCAGGCTGCGCTGGGCAGTGGCGTATCGACCGTCTCGATAATCTTGCGGGACATCATTCCCAATATTTCCGCAGTACTTCGTTCGGTATGGAGTCTTCGCATTATCGAAGCGCTGTATGTGCTGGCTACGGCGAGCTTCCTTGGGGTCGGGAGAAGCCTCGGTGAGTTTGCATGGTCAGCGATGGTGCGGGATAACGCGAGTGGAATATCACTGAACCCCTGGTCAGTACTTGCACCAGCCGCCGCGTTGGCAGCGACATCGATTGCTGTAGTGGCCCTGATTAATGGGAGGCAGAAGGAACCGAAGGATGTGCCGAGCTCGTGATTGATGTAGATATTTCCGTGATGCAAAGCGGGCACGTTATCCTACCCCGCACAGTGCTCACTGCCCGAGCGGGTGAGATTACGGTTTTAACTGGGGTGAGCGGCTCCGGGAAGACCTCACTTTTAAAGGCATTGATTGGTGCGGTACCGGAGAGATCGGAAGTAATTGGTGGGGTTTCTGTCGAGTCCAGTGAGTGGCGAGATGTAAACCCGCTGGAGCTTCCATCATGTGAATTAGCTCATTTTCGCCGTGAGCACATTGCTTTCGTAGGACAGGATCCGGGCGCCGAGTTGCCACCATTGATGTCAGTAGCCCGGATGCTCCGGGAGCTAGCTCCAGCGGCCGACGTTGCAGCGTTGCTGCAGCGTGTAGATCTTCCAGCCAGCATTGCTTCCCGACGTATTCACCAGCTTTCTGGTGGACAGCAGCGACGGGTGGCACTGGCTCGGGCACTATCGCGTTCGCCTGAAGCCATCGCTCTTGATGAGCCCTTCGCCGGCCTTGACTCCGATACTTCGACGGTAATCGCTCATCTGCTAAGAGGCATCGCGGATAGTGGCGTTACGGTCATTTTCACCGCCCACCAGGTTCCTAAGCTTGCGATTTGCATTGACTCGGTCGCGGCTGTCGGGAATGGAACGGAAAAAAGCGATTCGATCACCCAGCGCGTGGAACGCCAGAGTGTAGAGACGACTTCTGGCCACAGCCCGCGTTCAGTAACGAAAGACATCCAGGTCACAGAACTCTCCAAAGCCTCGATTGGTGAATCTATGCCGGGGGCGGGGGCAGGGGCGGGCGCGTCTCCAGTCTTAAGAGTTTCCAACCTGAGCTGCGTGAATAATGAACGCGTGACTCTTTTTCAGGGCCTCTCTTTCGCTGTACAGCGTGGCACTATGGTTGGGGTCAAGGGACCGTCGGGAAGCGGAAAGTCGACACTACTTCGGTGCCTAATCGGGCTAAACCACGCAGAGTCGGGTGAGATTGAATGTGCTGGTGTAACTCGTGAAGCTAAGCGTACATGGCCACGGAAGAATCGTTTGATGATGCAGATAGTTCCGCAGGATCCTGCCTCTACGTTGAACCCGAAAATGACCGCGCTCGATGCCGTAGCGCGTGCAGCCCGGGTGTCGGTAAGGGGACGCCGTGACGCACGCCGAGCGGCAATAGATTTGCTCGATAAAGTCGGTATCGATAAGCAGCTCGCACAGCGTAAGCCAAGTGGACTCTCTGGAGGGCAGAGGCAGCGTGTTGCAATCGCACGTGCTCTAGCCGTGCGCCCAAAGCTCCTGCTCTGCGATGAAATTACCTCTGCGCTTGATTATCAAGCAGCGACCAAAGTGATGAGCGTTCTGCAAGAACTCAACAGCGAGGGAATGGGCATAGTTCTAGTCAGTCACGATGATGAGCTGCTGCAATCGTATTGCTCCACGGTTATCCCAATTGGAACTGCAGCTGTGGGTTGAGACCAATACACGCTTGGTTGTCTGAGCCCAGGCGCTAAAAGTGGGGTCAAGGATGAAAAGGGGCCTAAGTGCAAGAAACTCTCAAGTTTCTTGCACTTCTCGCCCTCCTCAGAAAACAGCCCTGGGGTTTTATCGAAACGGATGCAAGAAACTTGAGAGTCAGCGCGGAAATACCCTGTAAAAGCTCTGCTGTTCGAGTCTTAAATCGGCAGCTTCTTGAAGATCGGGCGCGGGATGTGCTTCAGCACCATCATCACTAGCTGGAATGCCGGCGGAGCCCAGACCAGGGTCTTACCGGCCTCGACGGATTTCACTGCGAGCTTGGCGACATCTTCCTTGTTCACGGTCAACGGAGCCTCGTCCACGTCAGCGGACATACGGGTACGGACCTGACCCGGGCGGATAACCAGGGTCTTGACGCCGTACTCCTCCAGGGCCTCACCCAGGTTCAGGTAGAAACCATCCAGGCCGGCCTTGGTGGAACCGTAGACAAAGTTGGAGCGACGCACGCGCTCACCAGCAACGGAGGACATGGCAATGAACTGGCCGTGACCCTGCGCCTTGAACTTCTGACCAACCAGAACACCCATCGACACCGCGCCGGTGTAGTTGATGTTCGCAGCCAGGACGGCCTTGCGCTGGTTCTGCCAGAGCTCCTCGGCGTCGCCAAGCATGCCAAACGCGACGATGCAGATATCCACGTCGCCGTCGGCAAATGCCTTCTCGACGACCTCCGGGTGGGAGTCGAAGTCCGTTGCGTCGAAGTCGAGGGTGACCACCTCGGAAGCGCCGGCGGCCTTCATCTTCTCAGCGGAGGCCTCGCGCAGTGGATCGTTGGGCAGGGAAGCCAGGATGACCTTGGCCGGGCCCTTCTTCAGGAACTCGGCGGTAATAGCCAGGCCGATTTCACTAGTGCCGCCGAGCAGCAGGATGGACTGGGCAGCGCCTACAGCATTAATCATTGGGGCTTAAATCCTCTCGGTTCTTTTAGTGCAGTTCCAGTCGACGCGACATGTCAGAGGCGAAGACACCGTGCGGGTCGATCTCGTTGCGGGTGTTCAGCCAGCTCTGCATCTCGGGGTACATCTGGTGGAAGTTAGCGGCGGAAGTGCGCGATTCCTTGGCCAGGTAGAGGCGGCCGCCGAACTCCATGACGCGCTTATCCAGATCATCGAGGAAGGCGCCCAGACCCGGCTTGATCGGGAAGTCCACGCAGACGTTCCAACCCGGCATCGGGTAGGACAGTGGGGCCTTGTTGCCGGGGCCAAAGAGCTTGAACACGTTGAGCGCGGAGTAGTGGCCGGAGCGCTGCATGTCCCGGATGATGTCCTTGAAAGGCTCGACGGCGTCGGTCGGTACCACGAACTGGTACTGCAGGAAGCCGTTGGAGCCGTAGCCACGGTTCCACTCGCCGATGAGATCCAGCGGCTGGTAGAACTGGGTGAGGTTTTTGACCTGGTTACGCGCCGGGGCGCCCATGAGGTAGTAGGCCTCACCGATAGCCATGAGGGAAAGCTTATTCATGGTGAAGTTCGGGAAGATATCCGGAACCGTCATCAGCTGCGGAGCGTTGAACTTCAACGGATCCTTGGCCAGCTTCGGGGCGAATTCCTCCAGCTGCGCCAAGGTTGCCAGCGAACCGCGGGAAATAGTGGAACGGCCCAGCTTTGGCTCCGGGGAGATGACGTCGAACCACGCGGAGGAGTACGTGTAGTTGTGCTCCGAGCCATCGGAGTGGAATGCCACGGTCTCGTCGAGGTTATTCGTGCGGTCCGTATCAGCGATGAAGTAGGCCGTCTCGGTCTTGGTCATCTTGATCCGAGCGCGGACAATAATGCCGGTCAGGCCCATGCCGCCGACAGTTGCCCAGAACAACTTGCCGTCCGGGTCATCTGCAGAGCCCTCCGGCTCGAGGTGCAGGATACGGCCGTCAGCGACCAGCAGCTCCATCGACAGCACGTGGTTGCCGAAGGAACCTGCAGAGTGGTGGTTCTTACCGTGAATATCCGGACCAATGGCACCACCGATAGTGACCTGGCGAGTTCCCGGCAGCACCGGCACCCACAGGCCGTAGGGCAGTGCGGCCTTCATCAGCTGGTCCAGCGTGACACCGCCGTCGACATCAACAATCGCCGACTCCTGGTCAATGGAGTGAATCTTGTTGAGCTTCTGCATGTCGATGACCAGACCGCCCGAGTTCTGGGCGGGGTCGCCGTAAGAGCGGCCCATACCGCGGGCAATTACACCGCGGCGCAGGTGGGCAGGCTTGTCGGAGTTCTGGTCTGCGACAGCCTTGACGGCGTTAACGATTTCATCCAAGTCCGGCGTCGACAGCACCTGGGACTTAGCGGGGGCGGTACGACCCCAACCGGTCAGGGTCCTGGCTTCTGTGTGTACGGCTCCGTAGGCACCGTTCGAAGCATCGGTGCTGGACTTGCCGTTAGTGTTAGTGGACATCAAGGCTAGGCTACCCCTTTGCACCGGCTCCGTCGCCCGTGACGCTCCGAGGTGTTGGTCACGCTTGAGGCCGCGCACGGGCCGTCGGAAAGCGAGTGAAATGTACGGAGAGACTATAGATCCATAATTTTTCGGATCTCTTCCGGCAGCATTTCCTGCGAGGTGATCTGCGGGCCGTCGTAGGCCTCGAGTGCGCGGTAGACCTGTGCGCGCTCTGTGCTGTCGAGGATGGGCAGTTCCTCGGCGAACAGCATGACCATCTGGTTCGACAGCGGGGTGTTGGTGTACTCGGCGGCCATGTTGATGGTTTCGCGCGGCTTCTTCTTAAAAAAGTCGAACATGCGATAAAGGCTACCCCGCTTCGAATCCGCCACTCGCGATACCATCAACCTCATGACTTCCACGCCTGCTGCTGCTCCGCAGACCCTTGCCGTATGTAGTTCCACATCGCCCGTTGTCATTTGGCATGTGGAGCTCTCGCCGTCCTTTGCAGGCGAGAGGTTGTCGGGTGCATGGCTGGTGGATCCGCTTGCCGACGGAGCCCTGGAGACCGCCACCAATCTGCTCACCGGTTGCTTTGTTGCGTCTGTGACCGCGGGCGATGGTGACGGTGACGCTGCGGCAGAGAGTGCAGAGAGCGCTGAGGGGGCGGACCTGCTATCGCATGCGATTGAACAGGCAGGGGCCACGGTGATTGACCTGACGGCATCCGTGGCCGGCATTCGTGACCACATCGGACAGCTGCGTGCTGCCGCGAAGGAAGAGAAGGCCAAGCCCGGCAAGGGAAATCTGACGGAGCCGCGGTTCCCCAAGGTCAACGACGTAGAGGTTATTGATTTTCCGCATGTAGGCGAAGAAGTCGCAGGGCCGGTGCTGGGGCTTGCCCGCGGGGTAGAAGAGCTGGTGGCGCAGTGGACCGCGGTGGAGTCGCAGCGCCTGCGTCGCAAGTACTTGGTAGAGCCGTGGGGTGCGGAGCCGCGCCAGATTCCGCTGGTAAAAACGCGCGCATTGTAGCGAGTTTTTGCTATCCAGGCCACCTTGTTTTTCCTGCGTACGCTGTGAAGTATGGCAGCACAGACCGATAACGTAGTCGCCTTCCCAGGCGTTCGCGTGGCCACGGAACCGGCCACGCTCATTATCGGTGCCTCTTTAGAGGAAGAACCGTGCAGTGCCCACCGCGTCTTCGGGGTCAATGACCAGATGGATCTGCGAAGCCTGTCCCGCGTGTTAGCGGTCATCTTTGGGTGGGGCGACGAAAGCGTGCCGACGAAGTTCCATTTGCCCGGCTCTGCGGTGGAGTCTGTGGCGCAGCTGGTGACTGGCGGCAGACCCGCAGCGGGCGAAGTCGTCGATGTTCCCTTATCCACCACAGTTGCCGAGGTGCTGCAAAGTCCCGGCGATACCCTTATCTGGCAGTGGGGCTTGTGGGAACATACCTTGCAGGTCAGAGAAGCTTTTGCCCGCGATGAGGCCACCCCGGATGCCCTGTGTATCGGTGGCTCGGGCTCTATCCGCGCACTGGGAGATGTGGACGCGGAGGAGCCGGTAGATATTGCCGCAATCAATAGGGAATTGACCGGACGGGACTCTATTCAAAATACGCTGGCCACCGCTCGTGCCGATATCGTGGACATCATCGAGAGGTCGGGGGTGTTTGAATTCGTGCCCCTGTTACAGGCTCTGGACCTGCAGAGGTCGGAAGCAACCGCGCTGGAATTGACCGGGGAGGCGGGGGAGAGCGTCGTTAAGCGATTGCGCGCATTGCCTATAGAGGACGCCGAGAAAGACCCAGCCGGGCACGATGCGGCATTGGTGGAGCTGCTGTGCTTGGCGGCGCTGACCTCGGATGAGCTACGGCATGATGTGGCGGCGCATGTCATGGAGCGCCTCGGCTGGGAGAGCGACGAGGGCATCCCGCTATCCGGCGAGGACGTTGAGGAATTGGCGGCGGCTAGCTGGGCGGAGATGAGCGCGTTGGGGCTAGCTGGGGAGGATGCGCTCTCGCCGGTGGAGCGGCTGGATCTGCTGCGTGAGGCGCTGCGGCGTTAGTTCTTTTCTCCTCTTTATTGCCTGTTTATGTTCGCGCTGGCTGTTTGTTAGCTGGCCGGTGGCCTAGAATTCCTAGGCGTGTCAGCGAATGAAACAGCAAATGAAAACCCGAACCGCGACAACGGCAAGCTCGGAAACGGCTCCCACGAAAACGGTTTTGTCGTAGAGGACTCGGCCGCAGTGCCAATGGCGACGGAGACCAAGGACGAGCACGGACTGAAAGTGCAGATGATGCGCTTTATCATCTCCGGCGTCATCGCGGCGGTGGTGGACTTCGGCCTGACGTTTATCATGCTCAACGCCTTCGGGGCGACCAACTTCTGGGGTAAGACGGTCGGCTGGGTTTTCGGCACGATTACGGCGTACATCATTAACAGCCGCTGGACCTTCAAGTCGAAGTCCTCGGCGAAGAAGGTGCTGGCAGTTGCGGTGCTGTACTTGATTACTTACGCCACACAGGTCGGCATCTTTAATGTGTTGCAGCCCTGGCTTGTCGAGGCCTGGGATTGGAACGCGCAGTGGGCACAGTTCGGCGCATTCGTCGTCGCACAGGGCGTTGCGACGGTAATTAACTTCATCATTCAGCGTGTATTCATCTTCCGTGTGAAATAGCGCGATACGCTGGGGGACGTGACTTCGACTGCTTCTAATAAGGAATCCACTCAGCTGACCGCCGAAACCGATGTTGACATGCTGACTATTCAGCGCGTGCTGTTTGCTCCGCCCGCAGACTGGGTGGAGCCGGATTTGTACTACCGAGTCGAAGGCGTTGGCGCCTACGACAGCTCGGTGCAGGCCACCCGTAACTCGATCACGCTCGGTCGCCACACCGTGGTGCGCACTGACACCTACTTCGGTCGCTTCCGAGCTTCTTACTGGCAGCGCTGGACCTCAATTAAGCAGGTCGAAATCCGTGCGCGCGTGGTCGGTTCCGCGCGTGTGCTGGCCTACACCGAAGATATTGGGGGCCACCTTCGCTTGGAGGACTCCTGGGCAGCGGGCGGCTCGGATGCCGACGGCAACTGGACCGGTGAGCACTCGCCGATGTCGGGCTCTGCAAATGAAGAGGTGCGCCTGACCGTTCCGCTGGACCGCTTCGCCGATGGCGGTGCCATTCACCTGCGCTTCGACACCGAGGACGCAGGCGCAAAGATTTCCGATGTCCGCTATGTTGTGCCCAAGTCGGCTATCAAGCGCGATATTCCGACTGACCTGGTCATTTGTTCTTACAACCGACCGGTTGACTGTGCTCGAACCGTCGCCACGCTGGCTGAGGATTTGCCAGCCCTTGAGCGCGTTCGCACCATCCGCGTCGTTGACCAGGGCGAACAGCACCCGGCTGACGAAGCCGACTTCATCCAGGCCAAGGAGATCCTCGGCGAGCGCCTGAACGTTGTCCACCAGCCAAACCTCGGCGGCGCCGGCGGTTTCTCCCGCGGCATGCGCGACGCCACCGCTGCGGGCGACTGCATGGTTCTGCTTACCGACGACGACATCCGCCCCGAGCCCGAAACCACCCTGCGCCTATCCGCCCTGGCCGTATGCGCGGAAAAGCCGATGCTGCTCGGCGCGCAGATGCTCTTCCTGTTCAACCCGACCAGCCTCTTCCGTACCGGCGAGACCTACAACTGGAAGGCGCTGACCGTCGAGGAGAACGACCCCAAGTTCGGTTACGCCGACGTGGATGTGCGCAAGTACCACCAGCTGCGTCGCCTGGGCGTTGACTACAACGCCTGGTGGACCTGCCTGGTGCCGTCCGAGGTCATTAAGAAGATTGGCCTGGCGTTGCCGCTGTTCTTCCAGTACGACGACATCGACTACGGTTTCCGCGCCGCCAAGGCCGGCTACCCGACCGACACCATTCCGGGCGCCGCCGTCTGGCACGCCGATTTCTACTGGAAGGACATCGAAAACGCCGCCCAGTACTTCGGCCTGCGCAACTCGCTTATCGCCGCCACCATGCACGGCGATGTCACCGCAAAGGACATGGTCAACGTCGCTTCACGACGAATCCTCTCGAACCTGGTCTCCATGCGCTACGGCCTGGCCTGGACGCAGATGGAAGCTGTTCGTGACCTGCTACGTGGCCCGGAGGTGCTGAAGAACGCATCGCAGGGCGACTTCGCTCGCATTTCTGCTGGTCGAAAGAACTTCCCGGAGACCGAGCTGCTGCCGATGCACGAGATGCCGGGTGGTCTGACCCCAGTTCGTCCGCCGTCACACGAGATCTCCAGCGAAAACAAGACGATGGCAAAGCGGCTTGCGTACACCCAGATGGGTAAGAAGCGCCCGGGGCCGGTGGCTGTGGCCTTCGAGGACTCCTTCTGGTGGCACATTTCCACCTTCGACGACGTCTGGGTCACCGATGCCTCCCAGAACGGTGTGCGTCACCTGGTCCGCGACCTGGATAAGGAAAAGTCCATGCGCGCCGAGACCATCAGCCTCATGCGCGAACTGTCCTCCAAGTGGGACGACCTTGCGAAGCAGTGGCGTGCCGCCGTGCCATCTTTGACCAGCGAAGACAACTGGGAAAAGTTCTTCCAAGGCGAGTAGTTCTTCAATCATGACCACGCACACACCCACGCCTTCGACTAGCTCAGATGACAAAACCCGCAAACAGCTCATCACCATCTTGGTGCTGCTGGTGTTGATTATCCTGTTGCTGGCTCTGTTCCTTTTCCTCCAGGTTTCTGGGGATCGAGGTGGCGATTCGGCGGCTGCTGAGGGCAGTGTGTCGTCGTCAAGCGAAAATGGCGATGCGCAGGTGCAGGCGCAGGCGGAGAAGGCCGTCGTTGTGTACAAGCAGGTGCTGGCGAACCCGGCGCCACTGCAGACTTTTGTCGGAGAAGTTAGTCCTGGTGGGGCGATGAAATATGCGCTCGTGCATCTTGATGATGGGTGCGTGCCCGAGCTGGTGTTGAACTATGGCACAAGTGCGATGAGCGCCGAAATTGATGCGATTGGTGTCTACGGCGTTGACGAAAATGGTCAGGAAATTCAGTTTCAGAATTCCTACCATGACGGCGTGACTTCTGTGGGCGGTGTACGTCGCGCTCTTCAGCGAGCTACTGGTCAGCCGGGTATGTTCTCGTTTTCTGCAGAGAGAGGCGGACGTAATCAGGAAGATTTGCTGGTGACGCGCCAGGGCAATGAGCTGGTGGAAACGCCTGCGAATCCGGGTTCTGGGGAGTTCGAACAGTTTAACTGGATTCCGGTTGACAACCTGGATGTCGTCGAGGCCATTGCTGCTGGTAATGACTGCGCGCCGGGCTCGGGCTCGAATGGTACTGGCGCTGATGGTGGTAACGGTGGCAACGGTGGCCCGAATCCGACGGCGGGGCAGCAGGCTTCGGGGTCGGGTTCGAACTCGGACTCGGGCTCGGGTTCGCAGTCTGGGGCTTCGGGTTCTAGTCCGCAGGGGTCGAGCAATGGAACCAGCGGCCAGCAGACCGTAACCGGTACCGTGAAGGTTTTCCAGAACCGAGCCGAGGTTCTCGCTTATCAGCAGCGTGAGGATCCCAACCCCCATACTGCCGACAATCGACAATTTGCGATTCTGGTTCTCGACCAGCCAACTGAAGTGACAGCAACGCTTGCAGGAAGTAATGAAACTGAGACACGCACTATTGACCATGTTGTGATTAACCCAAATCGCCACAGCGATGGGGAAAGGGCAACGATTAGCTTCTCAGCTGACGAGAAGTACTGGCCGTCAGACACCGGCATTCCGTTCGGTCTCGCAGTTGAGGACGGCGCCAAGTATTAAGTAAGCGACAGCTGGGTGTCCGCAGCTAGTTATCCACAGCCGCCAAATTGTCCACAGATAAGTGCAATTCGGCGGCTTTTCCGCTGCCAATTTTCACGGAGTCGGTCATAAATGAAGGCACTAATTCCATGCGTGAATTCCTGTAGCCGACCTCGGGGAGCGTGCCTAAACCAATGCCTACCTGGAATTACGATTCCGATGGCCTCATCCATGCGGCTGCGCAGAAGCAAATCAAGCATCCTTGTGAATACGTCAGTGCCACGTCAGAGCTGGATAATCTGCACGGCCACGTCGAAAGCACAAATATTCGAGATAAATCCCTGCTCAGACTGGCGCACGGCACCTACATCGAGTGCTCTCGCTGGAATGCGCTGTCAGCATTCGAACGTTTTCAACTGCAGATAAAGGCACTGGTCAAGCCAGGTTCCGGGACAATCATTACGGGCGAAGCAGCCGCTGCGTTGCATGGCATCCCGTTGCTTGTTCGAAATGCCACAATCGCGCTTGCCAATTCCGGCCTGCGCCGACCTGGCGGCGGATTGCGCCATGTCGGTGGCAAAATCCTCGAACAAGACATCGTTCGCATTGGTGGGCGCTGCGTTACCGATGTGCCGAAAACCGTCATCGATATTTGCCGCACCGCCGAGTCCGAAAACGGGCCAATCATCGTTGACACCGCACTACGACAGTGGTGTGACCTCGAAGAATTGCGTACAGTCTTCACAAATTACCCACGTTCGCCGGG
Organism: Corynebacterium sp. HMSC073B01; assembly: GCF_001838255.1. Classification (NCBI taxonomy): domain Bacteria; kingdom Bacillati; phylum Actinomycetota; class Actinomycetes; order Mycobacteriales; family Corynebacteriaceae; genus Corynebacterium; species Corynebacterium sp. HMSC073B01. The sequence continues at coordinate 101,516 of NZ_KV836141.1, forward strand.
GACCCGTCGCGCCCGCGAGCTACTTCGAACTGCCAGCGAACACAGCGAAACCATCGGTGAGTCGATCACAAAGAAATGCATAATCGACTCAGGAATTGCCACGCTTTACGACGAAAAATGCGTGCTCATGCAGCAAGTCGAGTTCTATGACAGTGAAGGATTCATTGGGCGCGTCGATTTTTATGTGCCTCATCTGAATTTGATCATTGAGTTCGATGGGCTGACTAAGTATTCCGGTGGCGGGGTAGCAGCTACGGAGACTGTGCTTCTGAAAGAGCAAGCTCGCGAGAAGCGTCTGCGAAACCTCCACTTAGATGTACTCCGCTTCCAATGGTCACAGGTCATTAATGGGGACTGCGTGGAGGTCTTGCGACAGTTCGCTATTCGGCAGAGGCAGCGCATTCAGGCAGGTGGATTGGTATTTTCGTCCGAAGTTGGGCGTTTTCGTCAAGCCACTGTCCCGTATAAAGATCGGCAGCTCCGTGAGTCCAGAATCCAGGAGCGTAAGCAGCGTTTGCAGCTTCTGGAAAATGCACCGGCCTCGCGCGACTCAGGCTAAGTTCAGCTGCTGACCTGTTGCAATTGTGCTCACCGGACTTGGAACGATTTCGAGCGGACTGGCTCGGATTTCCAGCGACTTATGGCCAACTTTCCGCCACTTGTCGATGACTTTTCAGGACTTATGGCCACGCTGTTGGCCTGGCCCGCGCACTTATCGTAGGACTATTCACTTATGCGCAGGCTGTAGCGCATCGATGAGTGAATACCTCATCGATATGTCAGTGGAGGAGAAGGGAACCAGGGGTTAGGTAACACTTTTGCGCACTGAGCACTCGAAATGCGGACTACACGACCCGGGCGAGATCAAATATGCAGGCCAGCGCCACAGCCTCAGCCCCACCAGCCGCAACGCCAGCCCGAACTACTTCGACTTTGGATCGAAGCGCTCGAAGTTCTCCGCGCGCCCCTGCTTCAGTAGCTTGAACCAGCGGTAGAAGCCGCGGACATCGCGACGCTGGACCAGGAAAAACCAGCCGAAGCGCAGGAACTCCTGTGGCATGAGCTTGCGCATGCCGGGCTGGCTCATCAGGTAGCCGCGGTTGCGGTAGGTGAAGTAGCGCTTGAAGTCGTTGGTCGGGTACTGCGTGTGCATCTTGCCGCCGAGAATGGGCACAAATTCACCCGAGCCGGAGGGGTGCAGGTAGGCCGTCGTCAAGCATGTGCCGAACCGGAGGCCGGAGCGGACCAGGCGGCGGTGGAATTCGACCTCGTCGCCGCGGATGAATAGGCGGTAGTCGGGAACGCCGAGCTGTTCCAGCGAGCGGGCGCTAAACAGCGCGCCGTTGAACAGGGATGCGATGCCGGGCAGGAGATCGTGGTTGCCGTCGATGGTCTCGAGGTCGCTAGGCAGTTCGAGCCCGGTAGCAGCCTTCTGATCTGCGAAATTGGTGAACCACTTCGTGCCCTCGGAGTCGCGTACTTCCGGGAGTTTGGGGTTGATGCCGCTTTCGAAAAGCTCCTCGCGATGACGGCGCCACACCAGCCCGCGGCGCAGGGGGAATGCCAGCTTGTTCGGGGCCTTAATGTCGCAGACCACCGGCGAGACAGCGTCGAGCTGGTGACGTCGCGCGCAGCTGTGCAGCGCCTTCAGCACGTAGGAGTCCTCCGGGCGCCCGTCATCATCGGCGCACCAAATCCACTCCGCGCCCAGCGACAGCGCAGTCAGCATACCCAGTGCGAAACCACCAGCGCCGCCCAGGTTCGTCTTGGAGCCGACGTAGTGAATCTCCGGCGCCGATCCGCTTTCCGACGACTGCTGCGCCGCCACCTGCTCGGCGAGTTCCTTGACCTTCGGGTCGTTGCCGTTGTCGACGATGATGAGCCACTTCGGCATGTGGGTCTGGCTGGCAACGATGGGAAGCGATTGACGCAGGTCCTCGATGCGGTTGTGAGTCACCACGATTGCGGCCGTTGCTGCTTCATCGTGCTTTGGGTGGTCAGCCGAGTTTTCGCTCACTTCGTTCTCCATCGGGGGAAGTACCGTTTATTACTGTTTTTATTGCTGTCTATCTTGCCATGTTGCTCCGGGTGGGCAATTCCAAGCATCCGTGCCGCCCGCCAGCCGCCCGCCAGCCGTCCGCTCGGCCACGATGGGGAACTGCGCCCGGACTCCCGGCGAAGCTGCTACCGTCGCTGCGCGAGCACGCGGCGCACCTGGTCGGCGGCCTCTTTACCTTCGTAGGCTTCGACCACTTCGTCGACAAGCCCTGCCTGTCGAACCGTACCGTGATCAATCCACAGTGCCGTGTCACACAGCTGCGCCAGGAATTCATTCGAGTGCGACGCAAACACCAGCAGACCGGAGCGGTCGACCAATTCGGTCAACTTCGTCCGGGCCTTCGCCATGAATGCGGCGTCGACGGCTCCGATGCCTTCGTCGAGAAGCAGGATCTCCGGCTCAATGGACGTGACCACACCGAGCGCCAAACGCACGCGCATACCGGTGGAGTAAGTGCGCAATGGCATGTGCAGGTAATCGCCGAGTTCGGTGAATTCTGCGATTTCGTCGAGCTTGGATTTCATCTGCTTGCGCGTCTGCCCCAGGAACAGGCCACGGATGATGATGTTTTCCAGGCCGGAGATCTCCGGGTCCATGCCGACACCGAGGTCGAACACCGGAGCCACACGCCCGCGCACATCGGCGGCACCGCGCGTGGGCTCATAGATTCCCGACAGTAGTCGCAGCAGCGTGGACTTACCCGCTCCGTTGTGGCCAACCAAGCCGACGCGGTCGCCCTCGCGCAGATGGATGTTGATGTCCTTCAGCGCTTCAATGACCACGACGTTGGAGTCATTGCGGCCAATCGCACCACCCGCGGCGCCGAGGAACGCCTTCTTCATCGACCGCGATTTGGCGTCGAAAATGGGGAAGTCAACGCACGCGTTGTAAGTATCAATGCTGACCATGCTTATCCCTTGCTAGTTCTATTCGCTTTACGACGGCCTTTGCGGCCTAAACCCAGTAGCTCACGCGGGAGCGCCACAGGCGCATGGCCCCGAGTGCCAGCAGCAGGCCGACTGCGGTGCAGGCGAGGACAATCCACCAGTGGTAGGTATCCACCGGCTCGCCGGTTAGCGGGGCACGGATGATTTCCAGGTAGTGGAACAGCGGGTTGATCTCTGCGATGCGTGCGCGTTCGGCGACGGCACCGCCCTGTTCCTCCAGCGTCTTGGTGGTCCACACAATCGGAGTCATGTAAAACACCAGCTGAATTAGGGAATCCAGCAGTGGTGCCACGTCGCGGTAGCGCGTAGCGATGATGCCGAAGAACATCGTCACCCACACACCGTTGACCACCAGCAGCGCCATCGCGGGGATGACCAGGAAGAAGTTCCAGCCCAAATCCGGCCGGAAGACCAGCACGAGGATCAGCCAGATCACCATGTTGTGGGCCAGGAAGAGCAGCTGCCGCCATACCAGCCTGTAGACGTGAACGCTCAGCGCGCTGGGCAACTGTTTGATCAGGCCTTCGTTTTCAATGAAGACGGTTGCGCCCTCGCGCACGCAGCCGGAGATGAATCCCCAGATGATCAGGCCAACGGTCACGTGTGGCAGGAAGAACGCCAGCTCCTGCTGGAACAGCAGCGAGTACAGCAGGCCGAGAGCCAGGGCCATGGCGCCGGTGGCAATGGTGATCCACAGTGGGCCAAGCGTGGAGCGGCGGTAGCGCTGCTTGATGTCCTGCCAGCCCAGCTGCAGCCACAGCTCACGCTGGCCGAAGCCGGTAACCAGATCCTGCCAGGCAGCGCCCATGGTGCGGGAACGCGACTTGAAAGCCGGTGCCTCACCCGTTGCGTCAGTTATGCGCGCAATGTCGCGACGGAGAGTTTCCTCCGTGCGGATAGCGGAGCCATTGCGCACAGTATTGGCCGGCTGGTCGGCTGCAGCTGCGGATTGGCGATCATTTTCTGCGTTAGTCACGTCTCCAAACTACTAGCTAGGGCGGTTTAGATTGAATACCGACGGCACCGGGCGAGCCATTATTCCACGTCGTGACGGCGAACAACCGTCGCGTGGGGTGGTCGTCCTTGGTGGTGACGTGGTGCTTCTGAGGCTGTTTCCACGGTTGGTTATGTGACTGGTTATGTGCCCCTGGAAAACTTACATACAATCGCCGCTGTAACTGTTTTTGGCCTGCGGCTGGTGCATAAGGTTCACGCATCGGGAGTGCTTGCGCATGGATACAGGCAGGAAAAGTTCGGCCAATTTTAAGCAACTACTAAAAAGGGATAAAGATTATCCTATATGGGGTTGCTTCGATAGAATTGGCTCCAACTAAGATGTGCAAGCGATACACGGTTCGGGGCATGAACGCTCGATTCGTGAGTGATTGCACAGTTAACTCTGAAATAGATATCGCAGCTTGAATTCGAAACCGGGAAAGGGTTTTCATGGCCTTCGATGTGCCGACAACCAGGGGTGCTTACTCGTCGCTTTCCGACGGGTGGACATACCTCAATGCGGGTCAACGCGCCCAGGTGCCCGAGCGTGTCCAGGCTGCGATGATTTCTGCATTTCGCAATGCGCAGAAGTCCCTTCCTGGTGAGACTGGGGCGGGGGCTCATGGCCAGTCTCGCAGCTCGGGCGTTCCCGCTGCAGCGGAACTAACCGCCAGTGCGCGCCGGGCTTTTGCGGACCTCACTGGCGGCCCGGTCGCCGGCGTGGTGTTGGGATCTTCGCGTGAGGTGCTCATGGAGCAGTTCACGTCCGCAATGAGTCGACGCTTGACGCTCGGCTCTAACCTGGTGATTTCTCGCATTGGTTCGCAGGTCGTACACGCGCCACTACGCCGAGCGGCCAATCTCTACGGAGCTCAAGTCCGCATTGCTGAGGCTGACTTGTCCTCGGGTACGTTGCCGTCCTGGCAGTTCGACGAGCTCGTAGACGAGCACACTCGCCTCGTTGTCGTCCCGGCCGCGGATCCGTTCATTGGCACCATTGCCCCGGTAGCTGACATTTCTCGGCGGGTGCATGAGCACTCCAACGCCTGGGTTTTGGTTGATGCTTCGGATATTGTCGCCTACCGCGATGTGTCGATGAGCAAGCTGGGCGCCGACATCATGCTGGTTGATGCCTCCGTGCTGGGCGGGCCTGAGGTCGCAGCATTGGTGTTCAAGGATCCCGAGATGTTCGAGCGCATGACGTCGTTAAGCTATGTGCCGAATGTGCGCGGCGTCGAGCGGATCGAGGTTTCCGCGGTGTCGCCGGCATTGCTCGGCGGAGTGTCGGAATCGGTGCTGCACCTGGCATCGCTGGATAGCACGGCGAGGGGGTCACGTAGGCATCGCATTGAAACGGCGATGCCGCAGGTTTCTCGCTACTTGACGACGTTGTCGGAACGCCTGATTGCAGCGTTGATGACCCTGCCTCGGGTGTACATCATCGGTATGGATACCGAAGATGATTCTTTCGCGAGTGTGTCGCGGGCACAGCACATTCCGCGCGTTAGCTTCCTCGTCGATGGGGTGTCGGCGAAGGTGGTTGTGGACAGGCTGCTGGATAATGGCCTGGTGACCAGCATTGTTGATGCATACGAATCGCCACTGCTGGAGGCCATGGGCATCGATGAGGCTGGAGGCGCCGTGGGAGTTGGCCTCCAGCCGTTCAATACGCCGCACGACATTGACCAGCTCGTGCGCGCAGTTGCCTCGCTCGGTTAGCTAGGCAGCCGGTTAACTAGACGGTCAGCACAATCTTGCCGCTGACCGCGCCACTGTCGAGCAGCTCGTGGGCCTTGGCTGCGTCACGCATATCCATGACCTCATGAATTTGAGGGGTGACGGTGCCGTCGGCAAGCATTGGCCAGATGGTGTCCTCTGTGGCGTTGACGATGCGAGCCTTGTCAGCGAGATCGCGGTAGCGCAGGCCGGTGGCGGTGATGGAGCCGCGCTTGCTCAGCAGGCGGCCGATGTTGAGCTCTCCCTTAACGCCGCCCTGCATGCCGATGATGACCAGGTGGCCGTCCTTCGCCAGGGCCTTGACGTTTCGGTCGAGGTACTTTGCGCCCATGATGTCCAGAATGACATTGGCGCCACCCTCAGCTGCAACGATCTCCTCGAAGTCCTCTTCCTTGTAATTGATGAGGATGTCGGCGCCGAGCTCCTTGCACTTAGCCAGCTTCTCCGCTGAACCGGCGGTGACTGCGACGCGAGCACCGAGCCGCTTGGCCATCTGAATAGCGAAAGTGCCGATGCCGCCCGCGCCACCGTGGACCAGCAGTAGGTCGCCTTCCTTGGGGCCGGCAATCATCACGACATTCGAGAACACCGTGCAGGCAACCTCGACGACGGATGCGGCCTCGGTGAATGAGTAGCCATGTGGCAGTGGGAGAATCTGGCCGGCCGGGACTGCGACCTTTTCGGCGTAAGCGCCACCGGAGAGAAGGCAGCAGACCTCGTCGCCGACTTTCCAGCCCTGAGAGTCGCCCTTGACCTCTTCAATGACACCCGCGCACTCCAGGCCGAGAGTGTCGGTCACGCCTTTCGGTGGCGGGTAGTGGCCAGCGGCCTGCAGTAGGTCAGCACGGTTTACGCCAGCGGCCTTGACCTTGACCAGCACCTGCCCATCCTCGAGAGTCGGTTCCGGAGCATCGGCCCATTCCAGGGCGCGGGGGTTGGAAAGATCAGTCTGAATGATTGCCTTCATAGTCTTCAAAGGTAATGCAAAAACTGGTTATGCACGCGGTATTTCAAGCTCTTTTGCAATTAGCAAAAATAGTTATGTCTGTAGAGGTGGATGCTTGGGGTGTGGTTTCCGATGAAGGGCTTGCGAAAGGTGCTGGCAAGGGGTGTTATGAGGGCGTTTGCTGCCTTACGGCGGTATGCGGTTATGATGTTGGCGTTGGAAGTATGGCAGAGCGGCCGAATGCACTGGTCTTGAAAACCAGCGAGGGTCACACCTCCGGGGGTTCAAATCCCTCTACTTCCGCAGCTGGGAGCCCTCGGTAGATCTTCTACCGGGGGTTTCTCCATTTCTCCTAAAAGTTGGCGTAGGGTTAAGTGACAAAAAGTGTGTCTGATTTTCA